>JAKQYF010000197.1 GCA_023356535.1 Trichodesmium sp. MAG_R03
TTGTTCTGAAAAATCAATATCAATTATTGATTGAAACAACTGGCTGTTATTATTATTGCCTAAAGATGTTGATGAATTTAAGGGTAAAGATGGATTTTCTAATTCTTTTTTAACCTTGTTCCATAAATTATCAATTCTATCCCACATCTGGTCTTCTTTAGAATATTCACCTCTCAAATTTTCCAAAAAAATTATAAATATACACCCATATTCTTGATGTCTTGTTTCTATTAAAGTCTTCAGATTTAACATCACTAAGAACCCTGGTGTATTAGCTTCTTTCAGTTTATTTGATACCACATTTAATTCCTTAATTACCTCGCAAAAACTACGCAAGTATTGAAAATTGGTAAAAATGTCGCATTCTAAAAGAACATTCTTGCATTCTTGATAAAGTTTTCCTGATAGCCCACTCATACAATTTCTTGTAAAGATTGTACTACACCATTAGTATATGATAATTAGAATCTATTTTACAGCATTTTTTTTGTAAGTCCAGTTAAAAACCATCTTGATAATTTTGTCCCAACCTTTAAATTTCTTGCCCAGTCACCATACCAAAAACTTCCAACAAGTCTACCGTGCAGGAAAACTGCCATATGGTAAGTAATTTTCTGGAATCTTTTCTTAATATTCAACAGTTCTTGTCACAAGGATATTATATTCATGACTTACCCAGAACCGCCATATCTAGCATTTATTCCCTATGGTATTTGCCGCCTACAGATAGGGCATTATTTAGGAGTTTGTGTAAGTTCTGTATATTTTAGTTATTTTTTTGATAATGACACTACATTTAGTGTGATTCCGTAAGTCTTGTTTCTGAACTAAAATATTATCAGGACTTACGTACGGGCACTACACGAGGGTGAGGGCGAATGCCATTAGCCCCTATATATGGCGTTTTCAAAGTGAATTTGCGTAAGTCCTGATCATGTCCGGTTCAACCGGACATGATGTCACTTACCTTCTAGCTAAAATCTCTTGCTATTTAACTTTACCCTTTCCCCATAATTCAAAAACATTTCCAAAGCTGCCAAACGATTTTGCCAAGTCTGAACTTGATAAGCATTTTGCCGAGAATGAGCACTCATAGCGCTTCTAAATTTTAACTGGAATTTCCTCAGGCTTCTTCTAGCATTATTCAAATTACTGTAATCAGGATGATCAGCCAATTTTTCCAAAGCTGTTGCTAACTCTCCTGCCTCATTACGCCAACTTTCAAGTTGAGATTCCCCCAAAAAAAGTTGCTTATTTCCTAACAAAAAACTCCATTCTTTTTTCAAAGCTTGAAAACGATCTGCTGCAGCAGTAAATGGTTGTCGGTAAGGAATTACACCCTCCACAACTTGAGTTGTTTGAGCAAAACCACTTAATGCAGCTCTTCTGTTATTATCCGTTTCTTGCTTACCTTGAGTGCGAGTCAAAAATCCATGCAAACCACCAGTAATTCTTTCCGCAGCAAAAATAATATAACCACCAGTCGGTAAATCTCGCGCTGCTTGAATCTGGTCCACTGCTATAATCTCAGGAATATTCAAAAGCTTAACTGCTGGGGTGATCAAAGTGCTACCTAATACTCCTGTATTTGTTAGCGGTTGGGTTATTTGCTGAAAACGATTCGTATCTAAAGCATAAGTCATGGGAGTCAGTAAATCAATATCCCCGTTGAGAACCCAGGTTTCCCAGTCTTGCTGAATTTTATGAAAACGTTCATTGCGGGGAAAAGGAAACACTGCCACCGAAAGAATCAGGTTTGGATATTTCCCTTTGAGAAAATTAGAAGTATTAGTAACAAAACTATTAACTTGATTAATCTTAAACTCAGTCCACTTCCACAAATTCTGGCGATCGCGTGGTGAAATCTTCATCGGATCTATTCCATACAACTGTCGAAACTGATGACGCGCTGTCGCGCTATAACCATAAGAAAAATTCCGACGAGGATCTTGAAAAGGATAGCGAATATAATCAAGTTGAATTCCATCAACCTGATACCGACTGGCAATTTCATCTATTATATTACGCAAATATTGCCTAACTTCAGGATTTGCCGGGTCTATATAAACCTTCCCATCAGCAGGATGTCTTTTCCGACCCTTGTTATCAGTCATCACCCAACTAGGATTAGCCGAAATTAACGGACCTAAATAGCTATCTACTTGACCAAGAGCGCGATTATGAGCCTGGTTTCCCACTGCGAAGGTCCAAATCCAAGCGTGTAACTCCATATTCCTTTCGTGGGCCAACTTCACTGCTACTTTCAAAGGATCCCAAGAAATTGTCAAAGGATTCTGTTTTGGGGCAACATTACTAGGATAAATCGTATAACCAGCATTAATAGTTTCAAAGAAAACAGTATTAATACCTGCAGCAGCAAGTCGGTCAAATACCATTACTAAACCTCGTTCAGACCTAGCCCTCACAATTGTTCCCCGGTCTAACCAGACAGCTCGAATCTCAGCCCCCGCTCTTTGACCGTCAGTGGGATAGTTATTCCACAACATTTGCCTTGTTTGTAGCCATTGATTTCTGGCCATAGCATATTGTTTGGCTTTTACCTGTTGAGGAAAATTTTGAATTACCTGACGGGCTCTAGTAATTACTTGTTGAGCATCCCTATTTTTTTGATTTCTTTGAGCAATAAAGGTAGTATTGTCAGTATTGGCAGCTACTAAGCTAATATCATCTACTGCCAGATTCACTTCCACATTTGCAGATTTAGCTGCTACTAGTGCACTTTCAAATCTACCAAGGAGATTATTTAATTCCTGTAACATTGCATTAGCTTCAGCTCTGCTAATTGGATGACTTCCTTGTCTGATGTCTAAACCAGGAGGTGCTGATTCTGATGAAGGGTCTGCTTGGGAGTTGGGTACTTGTATTTGTGGTAGAGGTAGAGGTCTAAGTAAGGCAGTTATAGGATTACGGCGAGAAGATGATGTGCTTGTTTTTGCTTCTTGTGGAGTCTGGTTCCAAATAGTTCCTCTATTATTATTTTGTGGAGTAAGATTGTAACTCGAACTAATAATTGTGTCTTTGTCAGTAACAGCTTCACTTTGCCGATTTTGTTGTTCTTTTTGTTGTGATAATCTGTGCCAAATATTCTCACCTTTATTATTAGTAGTCTCTGAAGGTAAATTTTCAGGAGAACTAACAGGAGTATCTTTCTCACTAACAGTTTCACTTTTAGGAGCTGTTGTTGTCTTTGCTCCTAAATTACTATTGTGACTACCTAATCTTTCCGTTGCTTGAGTCAGATGTTCTGGTTTCTTGTCAGTAGTTATTTTCTCTGGCTGACTTATGAGCCAAATATTATCTTGATTTACAGTTGGATTTATATTTGAGTTTTCCGCAGTATTGACAGGGGTAGTTCTAGGTTGAATTCTAACTGGATTTACATTTTCCTTCGTTGATATATTTGAAGGGGTAGTTCTAGGCTGAATTTTTATTGGGTTAGAGTTATTAGCAGTAGGTAAGGTCGATCTATTATTCTCTACAGAAAAAGGGTTATTATTTCTGGCACTAAATTGTAGTTGATTTTGATAACGATTCAAAATAGCTTGTAACCAAATACTGTCTAAAGTAGCACTATTTCCCCAGTGCCAACCTAAATAAGTAGCTTGAGGAGTCATTACTACTGCTGAAGAACCAGAACTTCCTTTCCAAGTAGCCACGGTTGTGCTGCTTAAGCCTGCCGGAATTAATACTCCACCTGCAACTGTACTTTGGTTGTTAAGTTTTGGTGCCCAACTTGTAGATTCTTTACAGGTAATATCTAAACAACGATATTTAGGTTCTGGTGTGGTGGGTTGATTCAGGGGAAAGGCCCAGTAAGAACCAAGGAGTGATCGCAATTTTTGCCGTACTCCTGGCTGAGATCTTTTACCTACTTGACCACTAGCTATTAATTTTCCTCCCTGCTTGACCCACTCTTCAAGAACTTGTACTTGAGTTTGAGTTAAAGTTTGAGTATTTGGTAAAAAGATAACTTTTAGCCCTGATAAGTCAGCTAATGTATTTATTTGTCTTAAATCAATTGGTTCATAACTAATACCTAAAATACGTATTCGTTTAATAATTTGATTCCATTCATTTGCATTTTGGGTGTCTTGAACGATCCCTAATAAAACATTAGCTCTACTAGGTGTTGGTAAAAGTACCATCAAACTTAGTAATGTACTTACCAAACTTGGTAGAATTGGTAATTTTTTTTTAGATAAAGCTTTTTGTTGATTCATTATTCCTTGCTATCATACTAAATTTAACTAACAACTAAATATTAAAAATCAATTAATAATTATTTAAATTTCTAGTCGTGTAGTTTGACTAAGCTTTTCTCAGATTAAATAATAGTAGGACTTAGACATGAACGCTCTTGGTAGGGTGTGTTACCGCTAGCGAACGGACCAAGGATCTATATATAGTGCGTTTGCGTAAGTCCTGAATAGGTTATATCATGTCCGGATAATTAGTGATCAAAAAACTTCCTCCTTTTCCCTCCTGACTCCTGTAGGGTGGGGTTTTATGTCCCGCAGCGTTAACGAAGTATGGGCAAGCAAAACGGCCGTTCGCCCCTACTTCTACCTAATTTATTTATACCTATTCAACCGGACATGATATTATACAGTAATTGCCATTACTATTAAGACATTTTCATTCCTCTCAAACTTAGTCACAGCAAAAATTTAATTTTTGTACATAGTATTACCGGATATTATAATATCATAATAAATATCTAAATCATGTATAATTATGTCCAAATGTTTAACTTTTGTAGTTAGCCCTATGGGGAAATATTTACCGCAAAATTGGGTTTAAAGTCTCGGCCATAAGCGGGAGACTTTCCATACTATAATTAAGAGTAGAAAATGATTGAGATAATCAACATTAATTATGAAGACAACTTCCAAAATAACCCTATTCTTTAGTCTTTGTATCTTAGGTTCTACACTTTCTTCATGCAAAATAGTTACAGGCTACCTTGTTGAAAAAATTGCTGATTGTGCACTACTTAATCAATGTCCCCAACCAAGAAATGGTCCTGAAAGACAGCAATCACAGGACACAGTTCAAAGACAAGAAACTGAAAGGCAACAAGTACAGCAAAGAAATCAAAAATTTGTTCAAGATAAATTCGATGCGGTTATTGTAAATACCCAGGTAAATCAAGGATATGTTTTTTTATCCAGTAAAAGTGGTAAGGAGTTCACAGGAAGGGTTACTAATTCTGAGATTAGGGAAAGACAAAATTTGGAAGAAAGTGGAGTTGCTGCATGGATCGATTGGAGTGATGGTCAAACTTCTTCAATTTTATTTATGAAGAATTCTAGAGTTCGAGTCTGGGAAAAAGGGTTTGAGTATAGGGGCAAATGGTACTGGGGAGCCAATGATAATTTACTATTTGTCAAAATGGATGGGGGTGCTCAATATAAATTTAGTCAAGGCCGACTATATGCAAAAAGACATCCAGAACAACCTCGCCAATCATCACCACAACAAGATTTAAGAAATTACTACCAAACTCTAAATAATTATAAATATCAAAGTGCTTGGAATTTTTTATCCCCTAGATTGCAATCAGAAGGATATCAGTCCTACATAGATTGGTGGACTCAAGTTAAAAGGATAGAGGTACTAAGTACTAAGTTGATATCAGAAGATGGGTTTCATTCTACGGTAGATAGCAGATTACAGTACTTTACAAAATCTGGCCGAGAAATTAATCAAATACTTCGCTTTGATTTTGTTTGGGACACAGGTTCTCAACGTTGGCTCATTAATAAAATTGAACGTTTGGCGTTGCTGAATTAGGCAATGAATTTTTTCAGGTCAAATAATCCCTACTGTAGTCTACCCATAAAAAAACTACTGTAATCTGAGTCTGCATTCTGTGAAGCTCCAAAAAAAATTAGGGACGAAAAGATTTTCCTCTTGCATCCGCAAAAAGATCATGGTATCATATAGTTATTATTGTTTTTTCATACCTCCACATGACTTTTTATTCAACTAAAATAAATTGTTTAGGTGGGATTTTGCTGGGGTAATTTTTAACTTGGTTAAAACTTACAAAACTTACATTCCGCAGGTCAAAAGGTAGTATATAATACTAGTAATTGAAAGCTTTGCGTGATAAGAACTATGAAGTTTGTAAATAAAAATATATATTACAAAAAATATTCATAGTAATTAGTAAGAACAGAGGCTGTAATCGTCTTTATTCGTTAAAATACCCTTGTAGTATATTTGAAGTGGGGAATGTGAGTTACTATACTTAGATTTTCTATTTCTATTACATTATTTGTTGGAGCAAATACTCAATCTTTGGGTAACTTCGGTTATGAAGTAAAGTTATTTTTGCCAGGTTTCAGGTCTAGCAAGAATTGTGAAAATTTGTATAAGGGGGATTGACTTTTCACATCTGTAATCTGTCAAAAGGCATTAGTGGCCTCAAACTTCAAACCTGTGAAAAATATAGTTTAAAATAAAAATACAAAGTCTATATTTCCTGGCAAAAAGCAGGAGGAAGTAGGCAATATCACATAACCTTTATAAAGTCAATAAAATAAATTTTAGTGTCATACTCAACCCAGAACAGCCAAGGGCTGGATCTGAAGACCTTATTTCCATTTGAATTAGACAACTTCCAGAAACAAGCGATCGCTGCCCTAAACGCTGGAAAATCAGTAGTTGTTTGTGCCCCCACAGGTTCAGGTAAAACCCTAATCGGAGAATATGCCATTTACCGGGCCTTAAGTCGTGGACAACGAGTATTCTATACCACACCTCTAAAAGCCCTATCAAACCAAAAATTGCGAGACTTCCGCCACCTATTTGGGGCCAAAAAAGTAGGGCTAGTCACGGGAGATACATCTGTCAACCGGGAAGCACCAGTCCTAGTAATGACTACAGAAATCTTCCGTAATATGCTGTATGGTACTCCCATTGGAGAAATAGGAACATCCCTAGAAAAAGTCGAAGCAGTAGTTCTGGACGAATGCCACTACATGAATGATCGCCAACGAGGCACAGTCTGGGAAGAATCAATAATTTACTGCCCATCAGAAATCCAACTATTAGCCCTTTCCGCTACAGTAGCTAATAGTGATCAACTGACAGACTGGATTCTTAGAGTCCATGGACCTACCGAATTAATCTACTCTGATTTCCGACCAGTCCCTCTGGAATTTAATTTCTCCAACAATAAAGGTTTATTTCCTCTACTTAACAGCAATCAAAAAAGAATCAATCCCCAACTGAAGCCTAAAAGTAGACAAGCAAGCAGAGACAGAAGAGATAGACAAGAAGAACCGATCTTATCAACAGTACTATCTCAGCTCAAAGAGCGAGATATGTTACCAGCTATCTACTTCATATTTAGCCGTAGAGGATGCACTCGTGCAGTCAAAGAAGTAGCACAAGAGAGAAATCTTACCTTAGTGAATGAAGCAGAAGCAACCAAATTACAAAAGCTAATTCAGGAATTTCTCAAGCGCAACCCAGAGCTAGCCAGGTCTGAACAGTTAGAACCTCTGACCAGAGGAATAGCAGCTCACCATGCCGGCATGTTACCAGTCTGGAAGGGATTAGTTGAGGAATTATTTCAGCAAGGCTTAATTAAAATAGTATTTGCCACAGAAACCTTAGCGGCAGGAATAAATATGCCAGCTCGTACAACAGTTATCTCCAGTCTCTCAAAACGCACAGATGATGGACACCGACTCCTAAAACCATCAGAATTTCTGCAAATGGCAGGTAGGGCAGGACGGCGAGGGATGGATCTGCAAGGTTATGTTGTAACTGTGCAAACTAGGTTTGAGGGTGCCAAAGAGGCAGCATATTTATCAACTTCAGGAGCTGACCCACTGGTGAGCCAGTTTACTCCTAGCTATGGTATGGTGCTGAATTTACTACAAACTCACCCATTGCAGGAGGCAAAAAATTTAGTAGAACGTAGTTTTGGTCAGTATTTGTCTACCCTATCTCTGCTGCCAGAGCGCAAAGAGATTGAACAAAAGTTAGAGGAATTGACATCTGTAGAAAATAAACTGGGAATCTATGAAGAGAATGATTGGGTTAGCCTCGAACAATTACTGGCAAGTTATGAAAAGTTACGGGAAAAAGCAAAAGAAGAGAAACGACTGCTGAAGATTTTGCAAAAGCAGGCAGAGGCAGCTCGGATTAGAGAAATGTCTTTATCTTTGTCTTTTGCAGTATTGGGAACTGTTGTTAGTTTGAAAGGAAAGCATGTTCCTACTGCGAAGAAATCTACTTCAGAACCTATTCCAGCAGTATTAGTAGCAAAAGTTCCTGGTTCTGGTCAGTCTCCTTATTCCTTGTGTTTGGGTAGGAATAATCGATGGTATGTAGTAGGAGCAATGGATGTAGTGGCTTTAGAGGCAGACTTGCCTCGGTTGGTTGCTGTGGACTACATGGAGTTGCCTGAAGGGATGGAATCTCGCTTGGGGCAATGTCGCAAAGGAGATGAAACTTCTCTGGCTTTAGCTCAACAAATTCCAGTAGTACCAGTGCCAGTAGATCCTCCAGAAGTTTTAGCACAAATACAGAAAGTGGCAATGGTCGAAGCACAAGCTGAGGAACATCCTTTGAAGGAATGGGGAAACCCTCGTACTGTAATTAAGGGTTGGCAACGAATAGGTATGTTGAGGGCAGAAATAGAGGATCGCCAAACTGAATTGGAGGATAAGTTGGCACGTCACTGGCAAGAGTTTCTCAATCTCATTGAAATTTTGCAATATTTTAGCTGTTTGCATGGAGTCAAGCCTACAGAGATTGGTCAAGCTTGTGCCGCTATTCGGGGTGATAATGAATTGTGGCTTGGCTTGGTGCTGATGTCAGGAGCTTTTGACGGACTTGACCCTCATAATTTAGCTGCTGCTTGTGCTGCTCTGGTGACAGAGATTACTAGACCTGATAGTTGGACTCGTTATGATTTGTCTGTTGAGGTAGAGCAGGCTTTGGCTAGTTTGCGCAGTTTACGACATCAGTTATTTCAGGTACAGCGTCGGTATCGAGTGGCTTTACCTGTCTGGTTGGAATTAGATTTGATTGGTTTGGTGGAACAGTGGGCTTTGGGAGTGGAATGGCAAGAGTTAGTGGAAAATACAAGTCTGGACGAGGGTGATGTTGTCCGGATTTTACGTCGGACTTTGGATTTTTTGTCTCAGATTCCTCATGTGCCTTATTTATCTGATGCTTTGCAACATAATGCTTATCGGGCTATGCAGTTGATTGACCGTTTCCCTGTGAACGAAGTCATTGAATAAGAGTTGAGCTCTCTAGGGATTAAAACACCCTAGATTTTGAGCAAATATCATTATTCTACAATAGAGTTGTTGGGAAGTCAGGTAAAATACTTCAAGACAGATACCTGGAATAAGAGTGTATTTTAGCTGAAAATCGGGCATTACTTATAATTAAAAATGCCTTAAATCCTGACTGTGTAAGTTTTTTAAATTTATTCAGCAAGCCCTAATTATAAGCTTGTTTAAGGTATCTATAACATAGAAAGCACCGTAGGGACTTTGCATGCAACGTCCCTACGGTAGGAATAACAAATCTACTACTCTATTTTAATCAACAAATATTTTTGGAGAAATGGGATGAATATTTCAACACCTTAAGCTGATGAGCGAGTTAAAAATGTACAAATACAAGAGGATACTTTCAGTGTTGAACTGATGGATGGACGTACTATTATTGTTCCTTTAGTTTGGTATTCTCGTCTATTAAAAGCAACTGCTGAACAACTACAAGCATGGGAAATATTTGGTGGCGGTTATGGTATTCATTGGGAAAAAATAGATGAAGATATTAGCACTGAGGAATTATTAAGAGGTGCCACTGCTCCTGGTAGTCAAGTACGTTCGTAGGTGTAATTGTCGATGTGTTCGTCTAAATGAAATTTAATTTTATTGATCATCTCTAATTGCCTTTAATTTTGCTTGCAGTAGAGATGGGGGACTATTTCGTTTTAATTCTTCTACCTTAGCTCGACTTTCAGCAGTATGTCTGTCTATTTCTTCTCGGCGATCGTAATAATATGCCATTGCTGCATGAACTGCTGCTAAAGGTAGATTGTATTTACCTGCTATTTCTTCTATGGATATTCCCATTTTTTGGAAAACTTTAATAGTCTATCTAATAATTGATAATGTTCTGGTAGAAATTTTTTAGTGCGATTAAATCGAGAAATGCGCTTTTGATTAACTCTACCAACAAACCATAAAAGCAAAATATTCGTATCAACTAAAATACCTTTGCTTTGATATTTTTTCAACAGTTGAGTTTCAAT
>JAKQYF010000198.1 GCA_023356535.1 Trichodesmium sp. MAG_R03
GGTTAAGAGAATATCAAGTAAGAATAAATGGAGACAAGATAGCCATTTTATCTTGGTATTTTGTGCTTATACTTTTATCATTTGCCATCAACTAACTGGAGGATTACAAAGGCGATGGGCAGATAAACCTTTAAAGACATTTACTGATGCTTTGTCAGCTTTTCGTACAGCTATGTCTTTCCGTTTTTTTAATTGGTTGACTAATAACCGTGACGTATTTGCCTTTCACAGAGAGAGTTTGGGCTATATTTGGGCTTAAAAGTTGCGTAAGTCCTAATAGGCAAAAATGATAATTGGAAACAAGGTGCAAACATCGGTAAAAAAAATAATCAAAACTTTACCCAAATACCTCACTATAAGCTAATTCAACAGATAACTTATAAATGTAAACTAGCTGGGGTCAAAGTCATTAAAACGGATATTGTTACACCAGTAAAACTTCTGCACTTGACCAAGAGCTACCAATTAAACATGAAACTTATGGGGGTAAACGAGTCAAACGTGGTTGATTAAGGAGTGCAACTGGTATGGTCATTAATGCCGATATCAATGGCAGTCTTCAAATTTAAGACAAGAAATTCCCAGAGGCATTTACTGCCGAGGGAATAGTGAGCTGTGTGTTAGAGCCTGTATTGGTTAATCCAATTATCTTGATCAAAGCTGTTACGATTTTCTACAGTTTTTTTCGTACGGTGAAAGCTATGAACATCTCCTAGAAATGCTAGAAGAAGCTATTCAAGGATAGATTGAAGTCGCCACCGACAGGGAAGGCTTTGAATCAGATAAGTAGCTAGTCGAACTATCCTTATGAAATCTATTTCTGGCAAAGCTTTCTGCAAAATTGTGCTGAAATGAATGATGATTTAATTGGTGCTGTCAATCAAGAAGAATTAAAAGTCGGACACGAAAAAGATTATCAGCTAAACTTAGTAATTTATTGCCTTCATACATCTTTCTGCGCACCATGACCTAGGAAAGGAAATGTATAGCCATGAGCGCTCACATATTTGCATATTACTATTGTTTTTAAATGTAGCACAATTTTATGCTTCTATTAATAGTGCTTTCGCAAATGCTACATTAGCAGTAATATGTCTTATGTAAATAAGCCAGCGCACGTTGCTATAATTGGTCATCAGGCAACCTTAGTAGTTGCTTGCATAAATTCAAAAGCTGAGAGCTGACTGCTAATAGCTGAATGCTTACCCTAACTTTTCGGAAGTTTGATAGATTTACAATTTTGTGGTGTCCAAAAAGAAGAAGAAAATAACCGAATTAGTATTCATAGATATTATGACCTACATTTTGCACTACAAATATACTATAAAGGTATTTTTAACGAAGAAGGTGGATTACAGCCTCTATTATTACTAATAATTATTAATAGTTTGTGTAATATGTATTTTTATTTACAAGCTTCATAGTTATTATCAGGCATGGCTTTCAATCGCTAGTTTGATATACTACATTTTGACCGGCGGAATGTAAGTTATAAAAATGTTCCTTTCCCAGAGCTTTTACAAGGCGGACAAAACAAAATCCACAAATATTTGTTTCGTTTCACTATCGTTATACCCAACCTCAATTGACTTTTCACAACTTTTATGATATTACCAACAAAGTCAACAAAATATGGAAGATTGTACCGCAACTGCTATATGATAAATATATAAATATGCACTTGACTAACATTTGTACCTATACCTCAATTAAAGGTATTTGTCTGTAGCAGTTTAAGCATAAGTATTTGCATAGTTGATTATAGTAGTATACTACTTATTCCCACGGGCTGGGCGTATCAATAAGATGTATTTTAATCTTATGAAGTATTATTTTCGAGGACTATAGATTTTGGAAACTTATGAATTTGATGTGGTTATCATTGGCGGTGGCCCAGCTGGCTGTAGTTGTGCACTTTATACATCTCGTGCAGATTTAAAAACAGTAATTCTGGACAAGAATCCAGCAGTGGGGGCATTGGCGATTACCCATAAAATTGCTAACTATCCGGGAGTAGCAAGTGATATTAGTGGGAATGCATTGCTAGATGAGATGCGAGAGCAGGCCATCTCTTTTGGAACTAAATATCAGCGAGCACAGGTTTTTGGTATTGATGTAGAAGGATCATTAAAAAAAGTTTATACTCCAGAAGGAACATTTTTGGGGCGATCCCTCGTCCTAGCTACAGGGGCCATGGGCCGCAAATCTTCCCTGCGAGGAGAATCAGAATTTTTAGGTCGGGGCGTAAGCTACTGTGCCACTTGCGATGGTGCATTTTACCGGGAAAAAGAGGTCGCCGTTTATGGACTTAATCAAGAAGCGGTTGAAGAGGCTCAGTTCCTAACGAAATTTGTTTCTACTGTTCACTGGCTAACAAATAAAGAACCACAGCATGAAGATGCTCATGTTCAGGTATTACTAAGTCAACCAAATGTGAAGCATTGGAATTTTACGCGCCTGACTTCCATCCAGGGCGATGAGTCGGGAGTCACGAATATTTTGATGAAAACTAGAGGAGAATCGGAAGCGGCTTCCCTACGGGTGGAGGGGGTTTTTGTATACCAAAGCGGATCGAAACCGATTACAGACTACATTGGTCCTGAAATCGCATTACTGGAAAATGGTGGTGTCAAAGTAGATGAAATGATGGCAACCAATGTAGATGGGGTGTGGGCGATTGGCGATATTCGAAATACACCGTTTCAGCAGGCAGTAGTTGCAGCAGCGGATGGCTGTATTGCAGCAATGGCCATTGATCGGTTTCTTAATAAACGTAAGGGCATTAAGCGAGATTGGGATCATTCATAGCTACCGTAATCTTTGTCTGAAATTCAGATAATTATATATTTTATGAGATTTTTGTAGATTTCTGGGAACGGCTAACTACTTAAATATCTTGTAAGGTGCGTTAGGCCCAAGCCTTAACAAACCATCATTTTGTCTAATATGGCATTGGAGCAGATGTAAAGGTCAAAGCGCCGAGCTTTATTCTCCAATAGTATTACACTGCTCAACTTCACTATTAGGCACTTCAAGAATACCAGTGGGCCAGATGTATAAACTTGTCAGCTCAAAACTAGATTTGCTCAAATTCCGATCTAGTCAATAGACTTCTTTTCAAAATAAATTAGAAATAAAAATCGAAAACAAATTAATGCTTATTTCTACCAAAGAATTATTAGAAACAGCACAAAAATATTCCTACGCGATTGGAGCTTTCAATTTATATAATCTCGAAGGGGTTAAAGCAGTTGTCAATGCTGCTGAAGCTGAAAATAGTCCCGCAATAATCCAAATTCTGCCTAATATACTAGAATATGGTGGCTCTCCCTTGGTTGCACTCTTTTTAGAAGCAGCAGACTCGGCCAAAGTTCCTATATCAGTTCACTTAGATCATTGTGGCGATCGCGCTATCATTGAAACAGCTTTAGAAGCAGGAGTTCAATCTGTCTTAGCTGATGGTTCTAAGCTTCCCTTTAAAGAAAACCTTGCTTTTACTTGTGAAATGACCACTCTAGCTCATGCCAAGGGTGCTACAGTGGAAGCAGAAGTGGGCAGAATTAGCGGTACTGAAGATGGAATGACTGTTGCTGAAAAAGAAACGAAAATGACAGATCCTTATCAGGCAAAAGAATTTGTAGTAGAATCGGGAGTAGATTTTCTTGCTGTTACCATCGGTAATGTTCATGGTCAATATTACGGCGAACCCCAATTAGATTTTGAGCGTCTGAGTAAGATTAGTCAGCAAATTCACATTCCCCTGGTGTTACATGGTGCTTCTGGTTTACCTGCCAGAATGGTTCAGCAGTCCATTGAATTAGGAGTATGCAAGTTTAACGTCAATACTGAAGTACGACAAAAATATCTCCAGTTTTGGCGAGAGTTCGGAAGAACCGATTCTAAAAGTGATCTCTTAGATTGTCAAAAAGCAGCAACGGAGGCAATGCAAGAGGTCATTGCTAAAAAAATCAGGTTGTTCGGTAGTGCTGGCCGGGCAAACGCATCTTAATTTTTTTTGATCAATGACCAAGATTAATCATCTAAAGGTATTATGGTTAAACCCTAAAAAATCTTATATCGAGAGTTGGAATGGAAATAGTGGCCAAGTTTTCAGATGACAGGACTTAGTTGACATCCTCCCCGGCCTAAAGGCACTGGGTAAAAACCGAGCCGTAGCCCCTCGGCGGGTTGATATTTCATAGGCTGCTGCTACTTAGGCAGTAGTCTGGCTGCTGGCCTCAATGTCCGTTTTTTGTCTCGGATTGCCTACCCGCGACTAATATATTTCTTGTGAACTAAAAAGCATCATAACATAACCTGTGAAAAAAAATCAACTAAAAAGTCGCCCGCTTATGGGCGAGGCTTTAAACCCAATTTTTCGGCAAAGCAACCAAGAAAGCTGGTTTATGGCCCTGCCAATTATTTTGGGACTTGAAACAAAAAAATGAACTAAAATTGCTGAAAATCTTCTAGAGCATTGACTTAATCAAAGAATAACGATTTAATTTCAGAAAGTGGTCAGCTTGGCCGTAGATGTCTGTGGATGAATAACTACCGATGGCCTCAGGGTTAGCAGGAAGTAAACATCAGATTATTAAGCTTATTTGGGGCTTTGTATCAGTTTTATAGAGCAGTAACATTCCAAGTTAAGCTAAACTATCAAATAATCAATAACAAATCAAATTCCATACTAAAAAAGTTCCATGAAACGTTTTATTTCTCGTTTATTAGCCTTAATTTTAGTTTGTACCATAGGTTTGATGGGTTGTTCTAATTCCTCAACTTTCAGTGGAAATTATTCAGAAAATACATTAAGCTTAATCAACAGCTTAAGAACAGCTATTGAGTTACCAGAAAATACAGAAGCTAAAAGTGAAGCTCAAGCGATCGCACGTCAAGCAATTAGTGACTATGCCTCTCGCTATCGTCGTGATAATTCTGTATCTACTCTACCATCATTTACTACAATGCAAACTGCTCTTAGTTCTTTAGCAGGACATTATAGTTCTTATCCAAATCGTCCTGTACCTGATAAATTAAAGAAACGTTTGGAGCAAGAGTTTAAACAAGTAGAACTTGCTTTAAGGCGTGGAGCATAATTTTTATAGGACTTACCCATGAACACTATTGGTAGGGTGTGTTTCACATCGCGACTTGAATTGCGCAATTTGTAACGCACCAAGGCTCTATATATAGTATCTTGGCGTAAGTCCTATTTTAGTTAGAAGTAAAAGAAATAGGACTTATCCATGAACACTATTAGTTGGGTGTGTTTTGCTGACGCAAAGCGGAGCGAACGCTTCGCGACTTGAATTGGGCTAGGGTAACGCACCAAGGCTCTATACATAGTGCCTTGGCGTAAGTCCTGAGAAAATTAAAAATATTGGCTCTCCTAAACTCGTTATAGCAAATTAGTAATTTCAATGAGCTTAAACCCTTAAATAGCAAAGGATTCAACCAAATAAGAATCTTTTTATCTGAGAATTGCTTTTTTGTGTTCCCATAATCCTTGCTAACCAAGGATTATGGACTTATAATTGCCCTGAGTGTGGCAGTTAATAAGATCGCGTATTATACAAGTATTAATTTAAAAAATGTGTTATGCTTAAGATTCAATGCCTGTGGATGAGTCACCGCCGACAGTCTTAGCTGAAGCAGGCAGTAAATATGAATTTGTTACCTGTTATAACGTTTTATATCAGTTTTATAAAGCAGTTTATTTTGTAGTAACAAGACTTACACAGTGGCCAGTACCTCTATATATGTGGTGCAAAAATTGCTCATTTTTAAGATATTGCCACTATAATTATTGTTGTTGGGTAAATCCTGAGTAATTGATTATAAACAGGTAAACAAAATCAATTACACATTTTAGAAGCTGAAATCTTGAGTATGTAAACATCACTTGTGTAGATAATTGTGTGTAGGTGCTTAACGAGCCTAAAACAGCCAAAAGATTTATTCTCTATATTGATGTATCTATTGTGATCATTGATTTTATTTTTGATTATTAGAGATGTCTATTTGTAACAAACATTTCTCAAACTGAATATTATGCCAACATATTTTACCTCCTTGACAAAACTTAAAACTAAAAAATGTTTCCAGATAAGTAGTTTGGGAGCTATTGTATTTACTCTGACAATAAATTCCTACCTATGGTTTCCAGCAAAAGTAAAAGCACAAACAGACATTTATTGTCGGTTGTCATCAGAATTGATCGCTTCTAAAGAAAATCTTCGCCAAGCAGTTTTAGGAGGAAATAAAGATGCAGAAAAACAATATCAAGATATCCTAATTCAACATAATAGAGAAGTTGACTATTGTCGCATGAAAAATTGGCCGAGGACTCAAGGTATTTGGTTGCGACTATATCCTTGTGATGTCAGACCGGGAGAAATTGACAGGATACTAGATAAAATTGTCAATCAAGGCTATAACCAAGTATACATAGAAGCTTTTTATAACGGGCAAGTGCTTTTACCTGCGGCAAATAACCCCACAGTTTGGCCGTCCGTACTCCGTGTACCTGGTTATGAAAATGTTGATCTATTAGCTGATAGTCTGAAAAAAGCAAAGGAAAGAGGTTTGCTTGCTTATGCTTGGGTATTTACCATGAACTTCGGATACACCTATTCCCAACTACCTAACCGTCAACAAACTTTAGCCCGTAATGGTAGAGGTCAAACAACCCTAGATGTGATTCCAGATAATGTTAATTTACATAACCAGTTAGGCGCGAGTCACGCTTTCCATACTTTCATAGATCCTTACAGTCCAGAAGCACGTCAAGATTATAGTGTTATGGTCAATGAGGTTTTAAAACGCAAACCCCAAGGAATTTTATTCGACTATGTTCGTTATTTGCGTGGAGTGGGGAGTAACTCTGTAGCGGATGAGGTAAAAGATTTATGGATATATAGTGAAGCTTCTCGGAATATGTTATTGCAACGAGGTAAAAATAAAGCAGGAAAGGAGTTAATTAGAAGATTTTTAGACAAGGGATATGTTACTTCTGGAGATATTGCGGCTGTTTCTGACAGGGAAACTCCCAGATGGCAAAGTTTCTTTTCACCCTCTGCTAATGGCAGACTACTGAAAAGAGGTTCGGGAAAGCAAATTTGGGAATTGAGTGTTGCTCATGCTGCTCAAGGAATACTAGATTTCCTTCAGGTAGCTACTCAACCAGTCAAACAAAAAGGTCTGCCTGCTGGTGCTGTGTTTTTTCCCGGTGGGAATAGGAGAATACAGGGTGATGGTTTTGACTCTCGCCTCCAACCTTGGGATCAATTTCAGAGTTGGATGGAATGGCATCCTATGTCCTATGGAACTTGTGGTGATCGCAACCCTAGTTGTATTGTTACTAAGGTTCAGAGAGTTTTGAATCTGGCTCCTAATGGGGTGAAAGTTATTCCGGCGATCGCTGGGGTTTGGGGACAACCTTTTAAAAATCACCCTTCTTTGGAAATACAAATGCAAGCTATTAGGAGAGCCACTCCCCAAATTAATTCTATGAGTCATTTTTCTTATGGTTGGCAAAATATTGAAGAAACCCGAGAACGGAAATCTTGTCGGTTGTAAAGAAGCGGTTAGTATTTAGTACGGTGCGTTAGGTGCTTACCACAAACTACCGTTAGACTGTTAAATATTAAATTGTGCCGTAACGCATCGCCTACCCCATATATTTTGGTTAGGACATACGCAGTAACGTATATATGGTGCATAACGAGCCTATTTTTACCATCACAATTAGTGTCGTTGCCTAGTTCCTGTCGATGCGTTACACTTCGCTAACACACCCTACTGGACTAGATGCTAGAATGATATCTTAACTAGCAAATAGTTGACACTCTCTCAATAAAATTAGGACTTACACATGAACGCTATTGGTAGGGTGTGTTTTGCTGACGCCAAGCGGAGCGAACGCTTCGCGACTTGAATTGCGCACTTTGTAACATACCAAGGCCCTATATATAGTACCTTAGCGTAAGTCCTGTAAAATGTAACAAGCCTTAACTCCTTGCAATCAAGCAAAAGAGAAACATATACTTTGAGACAAAACTTTATTAAAAACTAAAAATTATGCACACATTTAAATATCTTATTTTACTCTTAATCTCATTACTTTCAGCTTGCACTTTTGAAACATCAAAACTCCCACCAGAAACAGAAACTTCCAACAAAAATTCTATATCTACAGTTACTCCAGATAATAATTCTCCGTTATTAGAAAGTTTAGTAGAGAATTACCTCCAAAAAACTCCAGTCCCAACAACAATAAATCTAACTTACCTTCAAGCACAGAAAGTTCAAGAGCAGTTTGCAAAAGAAATTAGTAAAAGTCTTGGTCAAATAGTTGGTTATAAAGCGGCATTAACTAATCCAAAAGCTCAAGAAGGTTTTAATGTTTCTCAACCTTTGCGAGGTGTTTTACTAGAAAAAATGTTATTGGAAAATGGTAGTGTTATTTCCGCTCAATTTGGCAGTCGTCCTATTGGGGAAGGCGACTTAATTATGAGAGTAGAAAGTACAGAAATTAATAATGCTAAAACTCCTAGAGAAACTTTGAAATATTTAGATGCAGTTATCCCATTTATTGAATTGGGAGATTTAGTTTATAGTAAAGATGTCAAATTAGATGCACCCGCTCTTTTAGCAATTAATGTTGGAGCAAGAGCAGGAATTTTAGGTAAACCTATTCCTGTAGCTGATACTGATGAATGGGAAAATCGTTTGAAAAGTTTACGGATAGAAATATTAGACGCAAATGGCAAAGTATTAACATCAGGAAATAGTAGTGATTTATTAGGTAATCCCTTGAATGTTGTATTGTGGATTAAAGATTCTTTGCAATCTGAAGGAAAAGAATTAAAAAAAGGAGATTTACTTTCTTTAGGGAGTATGACTAGCTTTATTCCCATAAAATCAAATTCTACTATTCGTGCCCAATATATAAATTTAGAGCCCAATAAAAATGTAGAAATATTTGTCAAATTTGAATAACTGTAGGTTGGGTTTTGTTCCTCAACCAAACCTACGTTCTAGTTTATAACAAAAAATTATCTAAAGATGATATGATTTCTAAAATAATTTTAGAGAAATGAGAAATGAGAAATGAGAAATGAAAATCCCAAAATTAGAATTTGCTGAAAAAGTCTTTTTAAGTAGCAGGGAATCAACCCCTAGCCACTACCAGGAGGGAAATAGGCAGGGACGTTACATGGAACGTCCCTACAGGTTTATCTGCTATAAGGGAATAACTAATAACTCATAATTGATAACTGATAATAGTGTTACCCTAAAGTATGTTTATAGTAAATTTTATCAAGGGTAAAGCATAACTATAACAGATAAGATGTCTGTTCTACAAAGCTTTGATCATTAATATTTTTACTTCATATACTTGGAATCCCCTGTATCTTATTTTCTTATTAATTTTTTGATAGTAAACTCTATGAAACTTTACCTCCTTAACCCTTGGATAATTAATATTTCTCTAATTCTAACTTCTATATTTTTAGCCGAACTTGTACGAGACCTTTATCATGTGCTTTCTCATATTTGGTCGCCCCTATATAAATGGCATGGTTGGCATCATCGTGTTTTTCGCCCTGACTTAACTACTATCAGTACAGAAATTTATCAAAAAGCTACTTGGTATCATGATGTGCCAGAATCTCTGGTAATGTTAACCTTTGGTATGCTATACTGGGCTTTAGTTTTTGTCTGGATACCTTCTTATCAATGGGCAACTTTAGCTGGTGTTGCTTATACCTTAACTTTTTTATTTCCAGCCATCGCTCGTGCCACAGGTATTCCCAATGCTGACAAACTTACAGATATCAATCATCTTCCCGGTGCATTTTTAACGCCTCCTGCAAATTTGTTGGTAAACCGCCCCTACCATTGGCGACACCACTTCGACAATCAAAATGCCTATTTCTGCGGAACTCTTACCTTAGTAGATAAACTGATGGGTACGGCACTTTCCCTCAAAGGCAAAAAAATAGCTGTTACAGGTGCTTCTGGGAGTTTAGGCCAAAGCCTCCTGGAACACCTTCATCAAGCAGGGGCAAAAGTTATTGCTCTGACATCCAAAGACCAGACCATTACCTTAGACATAGCTGGTCAAATCTTAGAAGTTAATACCATAACTTGGCAAATAGGTCAAGAAGAAAAATTAGCCAAATTATTAGAAAAAGTAGATATTTTAGTCTTAAACCACGGCATTAATGTACATGGAGAAAAGACAGCAGAAGCGATCGCTAAATCCTACGAAATCAACACATTTTCTAGCTGGCGAATGT
>JAKQYF010000199.1 GCA_023356535.1 Trichodesmium sp. MAG_R03
CATGAAGATAAATCAAAGATAAGAGAACTACAAGCAGCTCGAAATCTTTCACTTTTGTACACAATAATTATGAATGTTTACCGAAGTTTTGGTTTTGACTCAATAAAACAAGGAATATATTAGTTAGGAAATAATTGGGAGAAAATTTTAGCATTCTCTACTTAAATAGACAATAAAAATATGTTTTGAGTAAAAACAAATCGGATAAAAAATGAGAATAAAAGGATAATCTCTTGTTTAAAAAGCATGAGCTAAAGTTTTTAAGCTCAAAAAATAGAGAAAGTTATTTTCGGGAAAAATCAGAATCAATTAAATAAGAATTGAGTAATATTAGGGAGGAAAAAACATAACTTTTCTCTAAAAATTGACTACTAATTTTGGAGAATGAAAAAGCTCTGGGAGAAGTAGGGGCGAAAGCCCGTTTTGCTTGCGCATACTTCGTTAACGCTACGTGACATGAAATGCCTCTACAGGAGTTAGGAGGGAAGAGGAGGAAGTTTTTTGATCACTAATTATCTGGACATGATATAAGAATTTCGGAGCTTATTTTGAATTTTTGAATTATCACAACCTATGGGCAGATTGCTATATTTTATTGAACTAAACTTAGTATTATAAAAAAATAAGAGGTTAACCTTATACTTTGATTTTAAGAAAATCAACAAAAATAAACTTCAGTATTTCAAGCCTTTGACTTTAGGGATTGTTACTCATCACTAAAATAACTTCTTGATCAACAATTTTGAAAAATTTAAGATATATTAATAAAGTTAAGAAAAAAATGATAAAATACTAAAATTATCAAAATACCCACCAAATCATAATTTTGGCAAGGAGATTAATCAATGAAAACAACTCGTCAAAAACACAGCCGTCATCGAGGACTTACAGAGGCTGAGGCTGAGGCAAGCCGGCAAAAATATGGTTATAATTTATTAACACCACCCAAGCGATCGCCCTGGTGGAAATTATGGTTAGAAAAGTTTGAGGATCCAGTAATTCGGATTTTAATAATCGCCGCTGTTATTGCAATTACTGTGGGAATTTTTGAAGGTAATTATGTAGAAGGTTTAGGTATTATTGCTGCTATCCTTCTAGCTACAACTGTTGCTTTTTTGAATGAATATAAAGCCAATCAAGAATTTGAGATTCTTAACCAAGTAAATGATGAAATACCAATCACAGTAATTCGGGATAATAACGTTACAACTATTCCAAAAAAAGACTTAGTAGTAGGGGATTTAGTACTAATACAAACAGGAGATGAAATACCAGCAGACGGTCAAGTAATAGAAGCAGTTTCTCTACAAGTTAATGAAGCTAGTTTAACTGGAGAAGCCATGCCAGTTACTAAAATAGTGGAGACAAATTTATTCTCTAACAGCCATACTAATAACACTTACCCTTTCAATCAAGTCTTACGAGATACTATAGTTAATGATGGACATGGAATCATCAAAATTACGGCCATTGGTGACGCTACAGAAATCGGGAAAACTGCTAGATGTATTCTCGATATTACAGATGTAGAAACTCCTTTAAATCTTCAACTTGAACGCCTCAGTAATCTAATTGGTATCCTTGGTTTAGGTGTAGCAGTCTTAATAGATATCGCCTTAGTAGTACGGGGTCTCCTCACAGGAGAACTCGACCTCACTTTTAGACAATGGTACATTATCAGTATCCTTGTCATTAGTTTAGTTATCGCTCTAACTAAAGTCTGGTTGCCAATAATTATAGACGGATTAGAATCAATTGATCAAGAAATAGAAACTCCAGAATGGTTAGAAGATAAGAGCGTTATCGGCTGGTTCAAAAATATTTTGACCGCCCTGGCAATATCTGGCATTGGTATCGGAGTAGGATACTATTTAGAATGGGTTCCCACTTCTCCCACTGACTGGATTACTGCGGATATCGCTCTCAAGTTCCTAACATACTTTATGATTGCCGTTGCAGTTATCGTTGTTGCCGTACCTGAAGGATTAGCTCTAAGTGTTACCCTAAGTCTTGCCTACAGTATTCAGAAAATGACTAAACAAAATAATTTAGTTCGCCGGATGCACGCTTGCGAAACTATTGGTGCCACAACGGTGATTTGTTCTGATAAAACAGGTACGTTGACTGAAAACAAAATGCAGGTCAGTAATTTACAGTTTCCTAGCTTCGACAATAGTGCTCTCAATCCTGACAACATTATAGTTGAAGCTATCTGTGCTAACAGTACAGCTAACTTAGAATACAGAAAAGAGGAAAAGTCTATTCCTTTGGGAGACCGTACAGAAGCAGCTTTGCTATTGTGGTTAGAGTCAAACAAAATTGAGTATCTTAAAAAACGAGAAGATTTTCAAATTATTAGTCAGTTAACTTTTTCTTCAGACAGAAAGTACATGGCAACTCTCGGAGTTTCCTCAAGCACAGGCAAAAAAATACTCCATATTAAAGGTGCGCCAGAACTATTGCTGGCTAGTTGCAATCAAATTCTCACCTCAGATGGAGTCCAACCTTTTGCAGATTCTCAAAGAGTATATATTGCAGGAGAATTCAATCAGTATGAAACTATTGGCAGACGTACTTTAGGATTTGCCTATATTCAAGACCCTAAAAACTATCAACAAGGACGTGAACTTGAACAAGATCATCGTTTAATTTGGTTAGGTTTTGTGGCGATCGCCGATCCAGTGCGAGAAGAAGTACCGCTGGCAGTAGAAATCTGTCAAAAAGCTGGTGTAAAAATCAAGATGATTACTGGAGATAGTCGTTTGACTGCCATTGAAATTGCCCGGGAAATTGGAATTATGACTCAAGATGAGAATGATGATTGTTGTATTATTGGTAATCAACTCCGTGACCTTGATGATGAAGCAGCTTTAGCAGTAGTAAAAACAGCTAAGGTCATTGCCAGAGCACGACCCCAGGATAAGCAACGTATTGTACAACTGCTACAAGGTAGTGGGGAAGTAGTAGCAGTTACAGGAGATGGCACCAATGATGCACCCGCTTTAAACCAAGCGCAGGTTGGTTTGTCAATGGGTAGTGGTACTTCTGTTGCCAAAGAAGCCAGCGATATTATTATTTTGAATGACTCTTTTGGCAGTATCGAAAATGCAGTTGTTTGGGGGAGAGCCCTTTACCAAAACATTCAAAAGTTTATCCTTTTCCAGTTAACAATAAATGTTGCTGCTTGTGGGATAGCTTTATTAGGTCCGTTTATTGGAATTAATTTGCCGTTTACTGTAATTCAACTATTGTGGATAAATTTAATAATGGATACTTTTGCTGCATTAGCTTTGGCAACGGAACCACCTAATCAAAAAGTTATGGATAAAGCACCAAGAAATCCCCAAGAATTTATAATTTCGCAACCAATGACGGTGAGAATTTTCTCTGTAGGGTTCAGTTTTTTACTGTTTTTCCTCGGTTTCTTGTTATATATCCAAAAAGACCAGATAGTAACTCCTTATGAATTATCTCTATTTTTTACTACATTTGTGATGTTGCAGTTTTGGAATATGTTTAATGCTAAATGTTTTGGTTTAAGGGAATCTGCATTTTCTAATATTAGTAAAAATGGTAGTTTTGTAGTGATCGCGGCATTTATTTTTGTAGGGCAGATTTTGATGGTACAATACGGAGGAGCTGTGTTTAGAACAGTTCCTTTATCTTTAAGAGATTGGTTAATAATTATTGTTGGTACTTCTGTTGTGTTGTGGATAGGTGAGATTTGGCGGATAATTCAAATGCGGTTTAAGGTTTCTTAAAAATTTGCTCACTGTCTATTACAGTGTTTTTTATGATTAGTAAACCACAAAGTAGGGAGGTTGCATGCAACCTCCCTACCTACTCCCTAAAACAAACGAACTATGTACCTCGCCAGTATAGAAACTGCTATATGATATAACCAAAAAATACTAAATTTATCATTAGTTGTGAAAGACAATAATCAGAACATAAACTCGATTTCTTGTTTGGGCGTATAAGTCTTAAGTTGACATCCTCCCCGGCCTAAAGGCACTGGGTAACAACCGAGCCGTAGCCCCTGGGCGGGTTGACATTTCACAGGCTGCTGCTACTTTGGCAGTAGTTTGGCTGCTGGCCTCAATGTCCGTTTCTTGTCTCGGATTGCCCACCCGCGACTAATATATTTCTTGTGAACTAAAAAGTATAATAACATAACCTGTGAAAAAAAATCAACTAAAAAGTCCCCCGCTTATGGGCGAGGCTTTAAACCCAATTTTTCAGTAAATCCAGTTTCTTAATTATTAATCGGTTAAGGGCGCTCGCTTTCGGCTGTAAGAATGGAGCTACAAATTTTGGTAAAAGTAAGAGTAAGAGTCAGACAGCATGTCAACCCTTTATCTATCAAATATCAACAATCAGTAAGTATCCCAAATTTCAGTGATATTTATGCAGATATGAAGAAACCATTACATTTAGATATTGGTTGTGCTAGAGGTAGATTTTTATGGCAGATGGCACAGATAGAACCTGAGTGGAACTTTCTGGGTTTAGAAATACGGGAACCCTTGGTTATAGAAGCTAATAATTGGCGAGATGAACAGGGTTTAAATAATCTGCATTATTTGTTTTGTAATGTGAATATTTCTCTGGGAAAAATATTTGAGTCTTTGCCAACAGGAATATTAAAAAGAGTCTCAATTTTATTTCCCGATCCTTGGTTTAAAAGACGTCATCAAAGCCGTCGAGTTGTACAACCAAAATTAGTCCAAGATTTGGCAAATAATTTAATAGTAGGAGGGAAAATTTTTCTATATTCTGATGTAGAAGAAGTAGCAAAGGAAATGTGCTATCGCTTCTTAGAGCATAATTCTTTTTATGGAAGTTATAATGATTGGTTAAACGAAAATCTTTTACCAGTTTTATCAGAAAGAGAAAAGGCAACTTTAGGAAAAAATCAATCTGTGTATCGGGCATTATTTATTAAGTTAGAGCAACCAAACCCTATAGAAGTAAGTGAGAATTCATAAGTATGAAATAGCCATAAATCAAGGTTAAAATAAAAACCATGAAAAAAGCCTAGGAAGTAAATCCTTAAAAGGTTTTCACTGTTTTGAGTTTTCATTGCTATTGTAGGGATAATTCAACCTATCTACTTAGGCTTTGTTTTCTAAGTCTTTTTAAAGTAGGTAGAGGAATAGGGAATTTATAGAGGAGGTAGTCGGATATATTTGTCCCTTGATTTTTCTGCCTAGGTCTGCCCAAAATACTAAAATTTTAAGCTTGAAGCCCACATTCCGCACTTCTTAAAATTAAATTGAAATTGATGATTTTATTAATTTATCGCCCCTAATACTCTTCCTAAAAGCCTTATAGCTATGGGCATAGCTTTTCACTATTTGGTATAATCAGCAAACCCTACTTAACTAGTTAAATCCAAGAGCGAAACCACATTCTGAGCTGCCAATTTTGGGGAGATAAAGGTAATCCTAAATAAACAGGCATCCAAAAAATAAATGCCAATAAAACTATAAAAATTATTGTCACTCCCGTTATTCTGAAACGAATTTGTAGGCTATTTAACCACCTATCAACCCACCAAGAAAATCCTAGAATAGAAAACACTAAAGCTACCATATAATGATATAAAAAAGTACAACGACTGACTCTAATCCAAGGAAGAAAATTACTTAGCCAATTGATAACTAAATATAGTAATAACCACATTTCTGAGGGATGTGGAAATTTAATAATCTGCTTTAGTTTAATTTTTTTATGTCTTGCTTGTCTATTTTTTTCCCAATGCCAAATGCGATTAAATAACATCAAGATTAATAATAAAATTGCCCATATTGAAAACCACCAAAGAATAGGATTTCCCATCCCATGAACATCAAAAATTAGGGGATTAAGTTTTGGATATCCAATATCTGAATATAGAGGTAATAAAGAAAGTTCTGGTTTGTCTAATAAACCCGTATTTTTATAAAAATAAGCTACAGGTCTCATCATTAACGGCCAAGTAAACCATTGAGCGCAATAAGGATGAGTATCAGCTCCACTACCAATTCTTTGGTGATAACTGAAAATCTGTTGTTGCATTTCCCAAAAGCCGTATTTGGGGTTAAGAATAATGTGAGGAATCCAAAGTAGGCTATAGGTAATTATGGGAATAACGAATAAGTTTAGAATTAATTGAATCAGATTTAGTCGAGTTAAATTTTGCCAAGGAGATGTATATCCTAATTTTTTTTGGGGAGCAAAAAATTCAATTATCCATGCCAATATCCAGAGTAAATAAATGCCAAGTAAAAATCCTAGACCATTCCATTTAATTCCTGCACTTGCACCAAAAAATATCCCAGATAAAGCCAACCATTTTTTTTGTTTTAATTGACTATTTTGTAAAGCAATAATTAAACATAAGTGAGCTAACAATCCAAAAATTACTAGATAAATATTATTCAGAGCATACCGAGATTCAACTAAAAATAATCCATCTAAAGCTATAAGTAAAGCAGCAACAAAACCATAACTCCAACGGTGTGTTAATTGATAGGCGATCGCTCCCACGACCAGAGGAATAAATGAACCTGTTAAAGCATTTAGCCATCGATAACTCCAAGATGCTAAAGGAGAACCCGTTTCATTATTAACTATTTCTTGTCCAAAGGGTAAATGAGAACCTATCCAAATACCAATTGCAATGATATATTGACTAAAGGGAGGATGAGCATTAAAAAATTCAGTTTGAGTAAGGTAATTATTAGCAAATTTCGCATAATAAACCTCGTCAAAAACGAGAGTATTAAAACGACCTAATTGCCAAAATCTTAGGACAGCTGAAAATAGAAATATGCTAGCCATCCCAATCATAAACCATTTACTTGATTGATGAGATATTAATTGCATAAATATAATTGAGTATCATTGAATTTCAAAGACTTTTAATTTTAGTATCAAGAAACAAAAAAACAGCCCTAAATTACAAACAAATAGGGCTGTAACTAAAAAGGTTAACATTACATGCTTTTGTCAAAAATGTCAAGTATTTGCTAATGAAGCCTTGTGGAAAAGAATCCAATGGACTAAATTATCTGATTAAAGATTTTCCGAAAAGTTGTAAAACAATCAAAAGATGGATTGATGAGATTTTAGCTAATTTTGATAACTAGACTTCTCTAAAAATTCTCAAGGACTTGCTGTCACTATCTTTCAGAGAGTGATCCCTAGCTTCTTTAGATAAGCTGTTAACTATTTAGGGCTTGCTGATTAAATATTAAAGCATTGATACATAAAGGTTTCAGCATTTTTAGGAGCGAAAAAAGTGTCTAGTTTTCGGTCCTGAGAGATCAATTTGTTAGTATTTTGGGCGCTCCCTAGGCAGAAAAATCAAGGTACAAATATATCCGACTACCTCCTCTATCAATTTCCCGTTCGTCTGCGGGGACGTTTTGCTAACGCAAAGCTCCGCTAACGCTACGCGACATGTTTGCGCAGCATTCCGTCAGGAAAACGCATTTTTGTTATGTAACGTCCCTAAATCTCCTCCTGGAAGATATTAGGGGTGGGTCCCCTACTCCTGAAAAAGACTTTTTCAGCAAGCCCTATTTAGATTGCCTATTCTAATAACAACCAACTAAAGCAAAAATTTGTACAGTAAGAATTTGGCTATTTTGGTAAAATTTACAATACGTCATTTAAATTATCAACAACTTAGCCATTTTTTACAAGCTGTATAGTATTAAGCTAATACTCACTTAAAATGCATATTAGTAAGCTATAATTTAGCATTTAGAAGGTTTTTTTCTCTGAACGAGGCATACAACAATAAATCGTTTAAATGCACAAAAGCTGACAGATATTTATTGTTAATAATTGACCATTTTTATCTAGTTTTTTTATTATTTTTCCTCTATCCAAGAGGCAATTTAGCAACATACTGTAGAATTTTTGCTCCATTGCACTGCTACTTAACCCAAGCTACAATCATAATTTAATTAACATTCAAGCAAGGGATTATCTTTTCTATATAAACTATTTGGATTTAATAAGGGTAATTGTAAAGCCTCAATCCAATCTATCCGTTGAAAATCTGTTTCTAAATCTGAATCATCTTTAAATGCAATAGTTAAAAGTTGATTAACTGCTTCAGCAATACAATGTTCAATTAACCAATGATAAGTCCGTTCTAAATCCCTATCAAACTCCAAATAAATTGCACCTATTAGAGCTTCAAACATTTGAGCTAGAATTTTATTTTGCTCACTTTTATGTTTCCATTTATAACTTTTTCCCAATAGACAAAACTTCTTCAACTTTAAATATCTAGCAAATTCAGAAAGCATCTTTCTACTAACAAGATCACTTTCTATAATAGTTAGGGTTGCCTTGCCTAAACTAGAAAAATTGTTTGCTAAATACCTACTAACAACTTGACAAAAAGCTACATAGCCGAGATTGGCCAAACCTTGATGCTCTAGAACCTGTTTTTTTTGTTGTGGCCTAATAATATTAGTCTGATCATAAATGTGATTTGGATGAGTTAGAGCAATCTTCAATAGTTCAGAATGTTGAAATTTGGGTATGGAGATACTCGATTTTTTGAAAGCTTCGATATTTAAGTCCATAATATTATCCAATTCTCCATCAAAACGCTAATTTAATTAATTCTTACTACAATCCCCTGGCAGATAATTACGGAATAGTTAATAATTTAATAAGATTTACAGCCAATTCCAACTATACGAAGTACAGATATTAAAAATTAAATGTTCCCAGTGCGGTTATCTTGCCCGCGATAGGTGGGAATTAGCTGTATATTAAAAAACTGATAATTGAAATGACCAAACTCCTAATTTTTCAAGATGCAGGGGGTTTGACATTTCTGGCAGGTTCCAACTTTAATATTTAGTTTATAAAGAATCTGTTAACTTAAAATTATCTATATAACAAGCAATTCTAATGTTTTTGGCTATTAGATAAATTGTAACCAAGAAATAGGGTCTTATACCAAATCCGCCAAAAGTGAGAGGGTATTTTTTGATCAGGCAAGAGGCACGGAGGCAGAAGATGACCTTCTTGAGGCGCTTCTCATCCCTCCTGAACTGTAGCCACTGAATTTTAGTTCAGTGGGGGATTAAAACCCCTGTTCCCTTTGGTCCCCAGAAGGTTTGTACCTTCGGCGTCCGGATAAATCCCTCCTGTATCCTGTCCTCTGGCTTCTGCCTTCTATCTTTCTTTGTTGAAGTCAAAGGTACTGATAACTGATAACTGAAATGAGCTCTATTGTATTCTTGCTTTTTCCTTATCCCTGATTTTAAAAAAAAGAAATATGTATTCAGTTTTAACTCCAGAAATGTCAGCTTTTAATTTATGCCAAGAAGTAGAATCTTATTTAGCAGAAGAAAAATTAGATGAGGCTTTTTTTGCGTGTGAAAAAGCTCTGGAAATACTGCCATTCTATCCTTTGGCTTGTAAAAATATGGGGAATTTATTACAGTTTATCGGACAGTTAGATGAAGCAATAAATTGGTATATAAAAGCAATTATACAACAGCCAAATTGGGCGGAAGTTTATACAAATATTGGTAGTTTATATGCTAAACAAAAAAACTGGCAGCTAGCTATAGATTATTATGAAAAAGCTGTTGAATTACAACCAAATTTGGCTGGTACTTATCGGAATTTATCTCGGGTTTACGAACAAGTAGGATATTTAGATTTAGCAAAAAAACATTGGTCTTATGCAGAAAAAATAGAATTAGAAGACAAAGGATTAGAAAAGCTAAATCAAGGGAATATCCTATTTAGTACAGGAACAATAAAAGAGGCGATCGCTAATTATCGTGAGGCTATAGAATTAAATCCTACTTTATCAGAAGCTTACTCGAAATTAGCAGAAATTTTAGTAAGTCAAGGAGAATTAAAGAAAGCTATAGATTGTTATAAAAGTTTAATTGAACTATTGCCTGAAAATTGGTTAATTTCCCATAAACTAGGAAAACTTTTCCGAGAAACAGGCAAGTTAAATGATGCGGTAGAGGCATTTGAACGTGCTATAAAACTTAATCCACAATTTCCTTGGCCTCACAAACATTTGGCAGATATTTTTTATGAACAAGGTAATTTAAGTCGAGGGCTTACTTGTTATCGTCAACTGATTAAAAATCATCCTAATATTTGGGATGCTTACTGTAAAATTGGAGAAATATTAGTCAAGCAAGGGGAAATA
>JAKQYF010000002.1 GCA_023356535.1 Trichodesmium sp. MAG_R03
CCCGCTGAAGGGTTTTCGCGCATATTCTTCGGGTCCATTAACCTTAAAAAATGGAGAATTTGCCCAACCTAATGAAAACCCTGATCAACAGAGGCGACGTATTGAGATTCGTTTTACTAAGTCCTAGTGGCAAGAAAGATTATAACGGTAATTTTATGGGTAACATTCATGATAGAGGCAATCAATTAAATAATATTTCAAGTAATATTAACTGTGAAAAAAGAAGGTGACAAATATTTCCAATGACTACGAGTCATTAGGGTTTGCTGAAAAAGTATTTTTAAGGAGTAGGAAACTCACCCCTAGCCCCTCCCAAGAGGGGAAGTAGGAAACCTACCCCTAAACCCTCCCAAGAGGGGAAGTAGGGGACCCATACCTAAACCCTTGTCCCCTTAATTTTTCTGCTCTTTTCTGCCCAAAATACTAACATTTAGACCAAAAACCAGGCACCTTTTTCGACCCCAAAAAAGCTTGACCCAATATCAGTTCGTGCATTGATATTTAATCAGCAAGACCTAATTATAGTTTTCGAGCTAGAATTACCAAGTTACCCGATCGCTTAATTTATCTAACATTTTCGGTCCAATACCAGATACCTGATCTAGGTCTGCTAAAGATGCAAAGGGTTGATTTTTTCTAGCTTGAATAATGCGCTCTGCTAATTTAGGTCCGACCCCAGGCAGTATTTCTAATTCTTCAGCAGTAGCAGTATTGAGATTAATTTTATTATTAGTATCTATTACCAAAGTTTCAGTTTCTATTAATCTATCACCACATTCTTGTTGCTGTTTCTCAACTTTTTTCATCAACCAGGATGGTATACCCATAGTTGCTGTTTGATAAAGTCTTTGAAATTCACGGTCAAAATGAGCTGCTACTGTGGAATTTTCTATTATCAATAAAGTTTCATCATTGTTTTTATTAGCTGCTTTTGTCCAATTCTGAGAACCAGTAATTACAATCGAATTATCAATAACTCCAAATTTGTGATGGAGGCAATCGCCAGGGGGTAAGTTAGGTAAGCCTACTGTAGATATAGGTTTTTTCCAAATGCGATTATTAGTTTCATATTTACATTTATTTGCCAAAGCAATTCCCATCATATCTAATCCTTCACTATAGTAACGATAGGCAAAACTAGGGTCAATTAAACCTTGAATTAAGACTCCTTGTAGAGATTTATTTTCTAGGGTATTAACTAATAATTGTTCTGAAAATACAAATAGGGATAAATTAATAGATGTTTGTGCTTTTTCTAATGTTTTATTAATTAAACCATTCACACTTTTTTGCCAAGATTGACTATTAGAAGTAGGAGAAAATTGTACTGCAACTTTTGTATCACCAACCAATACTTGCCGTGTACCTCTAAATGGTTTTTTGACGCCAAATTTACTATCTGGTTGACCTCCAGGGCCATCTCCCCATAAGAGATTAAATTCTTTTGTGAATAGTTCAGCTAATTCAAAACTTTCTATTTTTAAAAGATTATTAGCATTTCCTCGACTCAGGGTTTCCGAAAAATCCCCATGAATACCACTGGTAGTAAAATTAGCGGAGGTTATAATGATAGTTTGACCATCCACAACTACAAATTTATGGTGCATCAGGCCACTACCCTTAGAACCATCAGCAGTATCATCAATCAAGGGAACTCCTGAATTACTTAAAATTATTAGAGCATCCCTCAGATTAATTTCGTCTTGACTAATATCCCCATCTATGTTAACGTCAATAAACTTAAAAATTTCATGGTAGCGATCGCGTTCCTGTTCAGGCAATTGAGCCACTTCAGATGGACTTAAGCTTTCCCAGGGACGATTGTAGATATTTTCAATAATAACTCGCACTTTGACCCCAGCTTGATACCTTTCAGCTAAGGCTTGGGCAATAGCTGGTAAACGTAATTCTTGAACTGCCACATATACAGTAGAATTAGCATTAGCAATAGTATTAACAATTATTTCTTCAAGATTGTCTCCTAGTCTGTTTTGCTGGCGTAGGACTTCAGTGTAGCTTGAAGCTTGAGACTGATTGAAGTAAGATTTAATTAGAGAGTCTTGTGGTAATGGAGATAGAGGAGAAACTAACTGCTGAGATTTATTCAGACAAGCAGTTAGGCTCAAAGTAAATAGTAAAAAATAGCCAAATCGCAATTGAATAGAAGAAAATAGCACTGGTATTATTGACATCATCCCCGGCCTAAAGGCACTGGGTAACAACCGAGCCTTAGCCCCTCGGCGGGTTGACATTTCACAGGCTGTTGCTACTTTGGCAGTAGTCTTATGCTGACCTCCATGCCCGTTTTTTGTCTCGGATTGCCCACCCGCGACTAATATATTTCTTGTGAACTTGTGAACTCAAAAGCATGATAACATAACCTGTGAAAAAAAATCAACTAAAAAGTCGCCCGCTTATGGGCGAGGCTTTAAACGCAATTTTTCGGTAAAGTCAATCACCTGTTAGTTCATTTAAACAAAAATTGATGATGAGTAAATCTAGAGTAATTTAGCTAGGACTTACGCTTCGCCTGGGTAAGTCCTATTAGCGATAGGTTTCCTGAAAAAGTATTATGTACTGTAGCTTAAACATTTATTAAAATTAATTTGATTGAAATTTAAGCAAAAAAGAATTTTTCGTCTCTAGCATAATAGCCGATAATTTAAAGTTATGGTTAACAGGACTTACTAAAATACCAAGAATGCACAGCTATTTGGTTTTTTTCGTGCTGTCTGACTGTATGGCTGAATGACCATTCAACCATACTAGATACGTTGTTTCTGCCTAAGTCCTAAAAATTTAATCTGCCTGCGATTAGTTGGTAACATATATACAGGACTTACGCAACGGCACTATTTGTAGTGGCAATATCTTGAAAATTACAAATTTTTGCACCATGTATAGCGTTACTGCCTAAGTCCTGATATATTCAAAAAAAACAACTATAGCAATCTTATTTTATTTGTGTCAAAAATCTTGCTGCATTTTGGGAATAGGTTTGGAGTATTGGTTAATGGGTAAGAGTTTCGGAGTTTATTTCTAGTTTTTGAATTGTTACACCCTATTTGGGATTGCTAAAAAAAATAACTAAAAAGTCGCCCTTCTAGGACGAGGCTTTAAACCCAATTTTTCGGTAAAGATGGAAAGTTATACCTTTCAGTGAGAGAATAGTTTTGTCTTAACTTTGATGCTCAAAACGACTGCAATGAAAATGAAGCGATAAATAGGATGTAGTGAAAAAGTCTTTTTAAGGAGGGAGTAAGCAGGGAAAATGCATCTAAATTCTGGAAGCTTTTACCGTTAAGCTTTATAGGAGTAATGAGTATAAATACTCTGCAAGCCTGAAATTCTTGCCCTATCAGAACTTTAAGATAAGGGTTGTTCTAAAGATGTAACTGGACTTTGAAATTTTTCACACCGAAAATAGCTCTAAACCCAGTAGTAGCAAGGGAAATACCTGAAAGAACTAAAAATAGCTAAAGCCTAGGTATAGCCATGAGCGCTCACATATTTACATACTACTGTTATCTCAAATTGTAGTATAATATTTCTAATATATTTTTATATTACATTTGCAATAATTTGTATTATGTAAACATGCCAGCGCACGTTGCTATATATCAAGAGAAAGGTTGATTCAAGGTAAAAATATTACTGTATAAAGTTTTGACCCTATTTTCAACCTATTTTTCCAAAAGTCCAGGTAAGGATGTGGGTTAATACATCCCTTGAATTGTCATAAGGTAGACGAGGAAAATCATTACTTATGTAGCACTACCAAAATATGTAATCAGCAAGCCCTAAATATATTAATTACTCCTTGGGTATTTGGAGACAAAAAACGGATGTGGAAGGAAACGTAAGCCTCCCCTTTAAAACTATCTATTCTAAGAAACTACTAATGCTCTTTTCTCATAGGGAAATGAGGGTAGGGGGCAAGGGCAGCGTCAAATTACTCATCAAAAAAAACTTATTTTTAAATATATTTACTCTTCCGAAATATCCATTGAATGGCAACTGCATAACTTATCTATTTTGTCAAGTTTTATTGTTAAGAAAGATGTTGATAAAGCATAGCTTTTAAAGGGTACGGTACTCTATGAAACGTCAACTCGTCAAGGAGCTTAGTCTCTGCAAGAACCCTGTGTCTTTAGGTCAGGGAGGATGTCAAAACTAATTTTGCTGTTTTATGCCAAAAAGAAAAAGGACTTTTCCGTGTGGTCATAAAGGATATGGGAGAAAATGCCATCGCTGTGAACAAGAGCAGATGTTACAGCAAAGAGTTGATGAAGAAATGGCGGAAAAGCGAGAAAAAAAATTAGAGTGGGAAGCTTCTTTCGATTGTGATTTGATCGACTTGAAGGGTCTACCAGATTATGTAGTGGTTAAAGCTAGAACAATTATTTATGGATTAAATAATAATCAAAGCTATCGGGAATTTGGAGGCAAACGACTTCGCCATAATCGTTTTCTCGTTAGTATACCTGTTACTCGTAACTATAGAATGATTTGTCAAGATTATGGGAAATTTATTTTACCACAGAAGGTGATGTCCCATGAAGATTATAATGTTTGTAAACCTAAGTAGTCAAGAAGCAGGAAGTAGGGAATAGTGGTAGCAAAACAAACAGGTCGGCCTTCAAAAGTTGTATAATTTATTTTTTGTTTCATTTCCTTAGTATTGCTACGAGGAAAATGAAGATTGTTTGTCTGATTTTCTATTTCTACCAAATCAGAATTACTGCTCGCTAATCTCTAAAACCTAAGAAAACAAAAGAACAAAGATGATGCAAATTTATCTAGACCATAGTGCTACAACGCCAACAAGGCCAGAAGTAATCACTACTATGCAGCAAGTTTTAACTCAACAATGGGGTAATCCATCTAGCTTACATAAATGGGGCAAAAGGTCTGCAACATTAGTAGAAAGGGCAAGAATAAAAGTAGCGAATCTGATGAATACAGTGCCAGAATCAATTATTTTCACTTCTGGGGGAACTGAAGCTGATAATATGGCAATAATGGGTGTAGCACGTTGCTATGAAAAACCTCAACATATAATTATTTCTAGTGTAGAACATTCTGCTATTTCAGAACCAGCAAGAATGTTAGAAAACTGGGGTTGGCAAGTGACAAGATTACCTGTGGATCGACAAGGAAGGGTAGATTCTCAAGAACTACAAGCTGCATTACAAATGAATACAGTTTTAGTTTCCATAATTTATGGCCAAAGTGAAGTTGGCACGCTACAACCTATTGTAGAATTAGGCAATATTTGTCGTTATCGTGGAGTTTTGTTTCATACTGATGCAGTTCAAGTGGTGGGGCATTTACCAGTGGATGTACAAAAACTGCCAGTAGATTTGTTGTCTTTATCTAGCCATAAAATTTATGGTCCTCAAGGTGTAGGGGCACTTTATATACGACAGGGTGTGGAGTTAGTCCCTTTATTGAGTGGTGGAGGTCAAGAGATGAAGTTACGTTCTGGTACTCAGGCAGTAGCAGCGATCGCTGGTTTTGGAGTGGCGGCAGAATTCGCTAATGAAGAGATAACTACAGAAACATCAAGGTTGAGTAGGTTACGCGATCGCTTATTTGCACAAATGCTTGATAACCCTTATGTAATTTGTACTGGCGATCAATTATACAGATTACCTCATCATGTTAGTTTTTGTATTGTACCTCCTGAAGGTAAAGCTAAAGCAGATGATCAGGTGACTGGTAAAACTGTAGTGCGACAATTAAACTTAGCTGGAATTGGTATTAGTACAGGTTCAGCTTGTCATAGTGGCAAAATATCTCCGAGTCCGATATTACTGGCAATGGGATACACAAAAGATATTTCTATTAGGGGTATTCGTTTAACATTGGGTCGAGAAACAACGGAAGCTGATATTGATTGGACAGCGATGGTGCTAAAACAAATTTTGGCAAGACTGATGTCTAATACTAATTCTCAAAAGTTTTACTGTCTATCTTTGTGAGAGAGAAGAGAATTTTTTGTAAAAGAAAAAATTATTATTATCATCTAACCTTAGAATTGAAGGCAAACTGGCTACTGATTACTAATAATTATTGTTATGGGAAGGTTTGAAAAATTTTTTCTAATGCAATATGTAAGGTATGTCAGTCCAGTAGGTATAAATAAACGTTTTTACAAACAATCTGAAAAAGAGCCTAGAAGCAACTTCTCAAATGGTTCTCACCATTTTGAATCTACATTGCTATTTTACTGATAATTAAATCTACCTACTTACTACTAGAATTAAGAGAGGATAAGAAATTATAAAAATATTATATAATTTTAGTGGTAATTTCAAACTGAAACTAAGATTAACAAAGAAAGTTAAGCAATGAGTTGTAGTCTCAAATTTCGGAGTAGATAAATTGAAAAGTCAACAACAAAGTTTACAAACATTAATATTAGCAATTATGTTGTCTGTAATATTGCTAATTGGCTTCAATTCTTTTGTAATTATTAACCCTGGTCAAGCTGGTGTTCTGAGTATTTTAGGTAAAGCTAGAGATGGAGCTTTACTAGAAGGAATTCACTTTAAACCCCCCTTGGTTTCACAAGCTGATATATATGATGTAACTGTGCAAAAGTTTGAAGTTCCTGGGCAAAGTTCGACAAAAGATTTACAGCAATTATCCGCTAGTTTTGCCATTAACTTTCGCTTAGATCCATTACAAGTAGTAAAAATTAGAAGAGAACAAGGTACTCTACAAAATTTGGTGGCTAAAGTAATTGCACCACAAACTCAAGAATCTTTTAAAATTGCTGCAGCAAGGAGAACTGTTGAAGAAGCCATTACAAAAAGGGAAGAATTAAAATCAGACTTTGATAATGCTTTAGGTTCTCGTTTGGATAAATATGGAATTATTGTGTTAGATACTAGCGTGATTGATTTGAATTTTTCTCCTGAATTTGCTAGGGCAGTTGAAGATAAGCAAATTGCTGAACAAAGAGCTCAAAGAGCAGTATATATTGCGGAGGAAGCAGAACAAGAAGCTGAAGCAGAAATTAACCGCGCTAAGGGTAAAGCAGAAGCTCAAAAACTATTAGCTGAAACACTAAAAGCACGAGGTGGTCAGTTAGTTTTACAAAAAGAAGCTATAGAAGCTTGGAAAAAAGGTGGTTCGCAAATGCCTAAAGTTTTAATTCTTGGTAGTGAAAACTCTCAAGGAGTGCCTTTTATTTTCAATCTTAGTAATATAGATGAAAATTAATAGTTAAAATTAGGAACAAGTGAGAAGTAGGGAGAAGGAAGTATTCAGGTAGAAAGAATATCTAACTGAATACTATCCAACTTTCCAATATGTTTAATAATCTCAATTTGAGTTCAATAAAAATGATGCTAGTGGTAGGATTAATAATCTTTGGATTAATTTCTACATTAAGTATAGTAAACTTAATTAGAAAGTTCCAAAATTCTGAAAAATCAATCTATGATTTCTGAATTTGTTATTCAGAAATTTCCACAGCAAATACCTAGTAATAACCAATGGATTATTAATGCTGCTCAAGCTCAAAATTTAGTGACACGATGAAAAATTATTTTGGTTCAATGTGGGAATGGTCAGCTAGTGATGCAGATATTTATCCTTATATTTGTAAATATTTTGTGAATATGTTAAATACTAGTTAGAGAAACTGAGAAAAATTAGTTAGCCATTGTTTAGATAAATATTAGGCGATCGCCAACCTAAACAACGATAAATCAATTTTTTAACCAGGCATGATATAAACAAGACTTACGTAGCCACCACCATATATAGTAGGGTTTTCATGTTGCAGAGCATCCACTACCTTTAGTATCTACAAATGGCGTATAATTTTATATGGGTGCTTAAGTCCCGATCCAATAATAATAATTAGGACTTACGCATAAACGCTATTCTTAGGGTGTGTTTCGCTTCGCGACTTGAATTGCTCACTTCGTAACGCACCAAGGCTCTATATATAGTACTTTTGGGTAAGTCCTGAAGAATAAAATTTGGTACAAATTATGAATCAAGAATTAGGAAATACCTCTTTAACAATATCTAATTTTTTAGAGCCTTCAGTTGAATTTTTTGACTTGTTAGGAGGTAGTAATTTTGAAGAAGGAACACGAATAACTACTGACTATCTAGGCAATCTTTATATAACTGGTAGTACCACATCTCCAGACTTTGAAGTCACTCCAAATGCCGTACAAAATAGCTTTGGTGGAGGTGATGAATTTGGGAATGGTGATGCTTTTATTGCTAAATATTCCCCTGAGGGAACTCTAACTTATGCCACATATATAGGTGGAAGTGGTAAAGATTTTGGTACTGATATTGCTGTAGATCCTATAACTGGAGATATTTACGTTACGGGTAATACTAATTCTGTTGATTTTCCCACAGTAAATGCTTTGCAAAAGACTTATGGAGGTGGTGATTTTTTTGGGGATGCTTTTATTGTCAAACTATCGAATGACGGAAGTAATATTCTTTATTCTACTTATTTAGGTGGGCAAGATAACGATTTTAGTAGTGCTATTGCTGTAGATAATAATAGGAATATTTATATAACAGGAGATACTGGTGCTACACTGCGTTTTCCACTTCAACCTATTCCGGGATTTGGTGATTTTCCGACTACAGAAAATGCTCTACAAAAAACCCTAGTTACTGAATTTAACCGAGATGGCTTTGTGAGTAAAATATCTCCTGATGGAAATCAATTAATTTACTCAACTTTATTAGGTGGAAATGATACAGAAGTAAGTCAGGATATTACTGTTGATAATAATGGTAATGCTTATATCACCGGTCAAACTCGTTCCTTGAATTTTCCAATTGCAAATGCAGTACAAAATACTATAGGAGGAGATGCAGATGTATTTATTACTCAGCTTAATAGTGATGGTAGCGACCTAATTTTTTCCACTTACTATGGTGGTGTAGATGGAGATCTTGGTAATGGTATTGCTATAAATGATGTGGGTGATATTTATGTGGCTGGAAATTCGGGGATTCAAATTATTGGCGGTGATGTGGTAGTACCTCCAGTTGGTGAATTTCCTACTGTTAATGCTTTGTACAGTACTTTTGGTGGGGGCGACAGTGATGGAATATTGATTAGGATAAATAGTGAGCGTTTAGTTACTTTTGGTGGGGACGTTGGTGGGAGTGAAAATGATGAAATATTGCTTAGGGAAATTGATGATCGCTTTGTTGAATATGCTACTTACTTAGGTACGGAAAATTATGATTCTATTGAAAGTATAGATCTTGATGCTGCAGGAAATATTTATATTGTTAGCAACAACAATTTGTTGAATACTGTTGTGAGTAAAATATCTAACGATGGTCAAGTTATAGAATATTCTCTTCCCTTTCGGATCAATGAAAATCTAGAAGTATTTGGTAATGATATTGAAGTAGATGAAGTTGGTAATGCTTATTTTGTCGGTAGAACTATTCCTACTTTTGCTCTAGAATCTTCTATGGTTAGTGATTTAGATACAATAGAAGATGTCTTTGTTGCTAAATTTGCTGACAATACCTATTCTTCAGGTGAGGGCTTTAACGAAAATCTTTATTTAATAGAAAATCCTGGTGTAGGGAATGCTGTGGCAAACGGTTTTTTTGGTAGTGGGTTTGAGCATTGGTTGGAGTTTGGCTTTTGGGAAGGGCGATCGCCTCAGTTTGCTTTTGATGAGCAATTTTATCTAGCAACTTACCCAGGAGTTGTCAATGCTGTAGCAAATGATGTTTTTATTAATGGCTTAGAACATTACGTTAATTTTGGTCAAAAAGAAGGGCGTTTACCTATCGGGAGTTAAAAATTTTCAGCGTTGCACAGTAAGGAATGATTAAGATAATTGAGGAATGTGCCGATGTTTCAAATAATAGATCAGCAAGCGAATTGACTTGTATAACATCAGGACTTACGCCAACTCCTAGATAATACCCTATCTATAGAGGGCGAATGCCATTCGCCCCTACCATATATGGTGTTTCTGCGTAAGTCCTGTTGTTGTCATTAGCTTGATCTCATATTTTAGATTGATTTTCTTTTATAGCAATATTAAATAACTAATTTTAAGCAGCTAAATGATATTTCAATAGTTTCTAAATAATAGCGTTAGTCAACCTCTTCTAATTTTCCTGATCAAAGAACTAATATGTTTCCCATCTCATAATATGAATAAGTTCAACATTTTCAAATCTGCCTATTTCTGGTGTTTCTGCTTTACCATAATTTTCCTACTTTCTCTAGACTTTTGGTCATGGAAACAAACAATTTCTTTTTCATTTCTCCATCTCCCACCCTGGGTTTTCTATTTTATTGCTTTGCAAATTTTCCTCGCCTGTGCTATTTTTATTTTCTCTCAAACTTTCTGGAAATCTGAAACTGAAAAGGAAAATTAATCATGGTTGAAAACCTAATTACCTACTTATTTATTGGTGCATATTTACTCTTAACTTTAATCATCGGAATTATTGGTTATCGTAGTCAAAAAAATACACCAGAAGATTACTTTCTAGCAGATAGAAAAATTGGTTCCATAGTTCTATTTTTTACACTTATTGCCACAAACTTTAGTGCCTTTGCTTTTCTCGGACTTTCTGGTGCTGGTTATCGTATTGGTATAAGTTATTATCCGATGATAGGATTTGGTACTGCCCTCGTCGGAATTACATTTTATTTCATCGGTTATAAAGTTTGGCTTTTAGGCAAAGAAAAAGGTTTAATTACTCCCTCAGAATTAATCGCAAATCGCCTCCCTAGTCAACCACTAAAACTAATATTTTTAGCCGTGATGGTAATTTTTACCATACCTTACTTAACCCTACAACCAATCGGTGGGGGTTATATGATCGAAAATTTAACTAATGGACAAATTCCCTATTTTTGGGGAGCAGCTTTTTTAACTTTCATCATTGTTTTATATGTGTTTGTCGGGGGCATGAAAAGTGTAGCTTTAACCGATGTTTTGCAAGGGGTATTAATGTTGATTTTAATGATAGTTGCAGTAGTGACTATTTCCCAAAGTATCGGTAGCTTTACTGAAGCTAATCAAACTGTTTATCAACTGAAACCAGATCTTTTTTATCGTTCTGGTATGAATAATTTTTTCACTCCTCACAAATGGTTTAGTTATATGTTACTTTGGGGTTTAAGTGTGCCGATGTTTCCCCAAATGTTTATGCGGTTTTATACTCCGAAAACTGCTAATTCCCTTAAACTTTCTGCTAGTTTATATCCATTAATTACTTGCACAATGTTTATTTGCCCCGTTTTAATTGGAATGTGGGGTCATATTAATTTTCCCGATTTAATCGGAAAAGAAGCAGATATAATTTTTCCCATGATGTTAGCTGAATATACCTCAACTCCCATGGCTTCATTAGTAATGGTGGGAGCTTTGGCAGCGTTTATGTCAACCCTTGATTCTCAACTTTTAGCATTAAGTTCTATGATGACTAGGGATATTTATATTGTTTATATTCGTCCTCAAGCAACTCTGACAGAACAAACTTTTGTGGGTAAAATCTTAATTGTTATTTTAGCAATAATTGGTTTGATTTTAGCAGCAAATCCTCCAGCAACAATTGCGGCGATCGCTACTCAAGCTTTTACAGGTTTAGCAGTATTATTTCCCACAGTTATTGCTGCTTTGTATGGCAAAAATATTTCACCTTTGAGTTGTATAATTTCTATTATTTTTGGTGAAATGGCAGTTATTGGTTTTCAGGTAGATATTATTCCTAAAAGTTGGGCTTTAGGATTTCTGCCGGTAGTGCCGATAGTGGTAATTTGTAGTTTAATTATTGTCCTTTGTTTGAGAAAGTAGAGACGTTGCATGGAACGTCCGTTATTAGTTGTAATTCTGATTTTAGGGAATATAACTATACCAAATCCGATCCATGAAAAGCTACTTTCTCTCAATCCTTCTAACCCTCCGGCCTTCTGACTTACCCTTTTAATAAACCTTCTATGTAAACTGGATTTAGTTCACTCTCGTACTGCGGCCTTTATGTTGAGAAGATAGTTTCGGCATTTGAAAAGAACAGGACTTACAGAATTCTACTAAATATGGTGTGTTGATGATAAATATTTCATATATTTACACTATAATTACTGCCTTTGCGTAAGTCCTGAAGAAATTGTATAAACTGAACTAAAGTAATTGTTTACTTACCAGAGTAAAGAGGTAATATATGAATGAATTAAAGTATCTTGCTAATTGGGTAAAAGAGCAGCACCCTCAAGAATATATTTTAACTTAGTTATTGAATCAGCCTGGACTTTGGTGGTCTGATGGAGAGGCATATCAAGCAGCCTTACAAAAATCTGGGAAGTTACTAAAGGAGTATGTTCAAAAAAACCACATTGAGAATTTATTCCAAGGTATTGCAGAAAAAATTGTAGATGATGAAAATTGGGATGAGGTTGCTGAGTCTTTGGCAAGAAAAATTTTCTGTTTATCAAGATGCATTGCTGAGATTAGCAGGATTATAGTCGACTAAAGAATAGTAAAAATATTTTTCAAAAAAATCTGAATAATAATAATTTATCTGTTGAAGATCATGAAAAAATGGAAATACAACAGGCTTTGCCAGACCCATTTGCTGATGCTTTGACAGAGGAAGTATAAACAGTGTTTGTATTGGATATTTGATACACTACCTGTGAACATTTCTAATAAATGTACTCTTTCATTTCCAGCAATTAAATATCCTTTTATAAAACTATTTTAGGGACGTCCAATTGAACATCCCTACATTCTTTTTTAGAGATATCTAATTAAAATTTATTGTCACATTCAAGACAAAAATTATTAGTAGCAACATTTTTGGCATTACAATTCTTGCAATTAATGAATTCCAACCCTTACTCAAGTTATTTGTGAATAGGCAACCCCAGCATTTGAGCATTACTCTTACCAGGAGCAACCATTGGATAACAATTTTCATTCTTAGTCACACGAGCATCCATCAACACAGGGCCATCGTGAGCTAACATCTCAGCGATCGCCTCTTTGAGTTGCTCACGACTAGAAATCATCATCCCTTTCACCTCATAAGCTTCAGCCAACTTGACAAAATCAGGCATTCCCACTTCCATATTAGATGAAGAATAACGCTCACCAAAAAATGCCTGTTGCCACTGACGTACCATACCCTGCCAACCATTATTAATAATCACTGTTTTGACATTAATACCATAATGGGCCAGAGTACCTAATTCCTGAATATTCATCTGAATACTAGAATCACCACTAATACAAATCACCTCTTGCTTTGGTAGTGCCACTTTCACACCCATAGCAGCAGGCATCCCATAACCCATCGTACCCAAACCTCCACTAGAAATCCATTGTCGAGGACCATTTTTCAGAAATTGAGCTGCCCACATTTGATGCTGACCAATATCAGTAGTATAGTAAGCATCTGGAGCCATTTTGCCAATTTCATTAATCACTTCTTGGGGCGACATACTATCTGAGTATTGGGGGACGACTAATGGATAATCTTGTTTCCAACGGTTAATACGTTCTAACCAAGGTTGAGTTTGATTATAATTAACATGATCATTAGTCTTGTGACAACGACCTAACATATCGACCAACACTTGGCGCACATCTCCTACGATGGGAACATCAGGAGTTCGGTTTTTGCCCACTTCTGCGGGGTCAATATCAATATGAATTACTTTAGCGTGACAAGCAAATTGGTCTAACTTTCCTGTTACTCGGTCATCAAAACGGGCACCAACAGCAATTAACAAGTCACACTCACTCACAGCATAGTTGGCATAAGCAGTGCCGTGCATTCCTAACATTCCCACAGATAGGAAATGATGTTCACTAAAAGCACCTTTTCCCATCAAGGTAGTAGTCACAGGAATATTAAAATGTTCTGCTAATTCTTGAATTTCTGCATGAGCACCAGCAGAAATTGCACCACCACCTATATACAATAAAGGGCGATGTGCTTCTCGAATTAAATTAATTGCTTGGCTAATCTGGCGAGGATTGCCTTTGAGGGTGGGACGATATCCAGGTAGTCTGATAGAATCAGGTTCTACTGGTTCATACTCAAATTCTTCTAATCCTACGTCCTTGGGTACGTCAATCAAGACTGGACCTGGACGACCTGTACTAGCAATATGGAATGCTTCAGCAACAATCATGGCCATATCCCTAGGGTCTCGAACAACATAAGAATGTTTGACTATGGGTAAGGTAATACCATAAATGTCTGTTTCTTGGAAGGCATCAGTACCAATCATTGGTCGGCCTACTTGCCCTGTAATTATAACCATGGGAATTGAGTCCATATGAGCAGTAGCAATACCTGTTACTAGGTTTGTTGCTCCAGGACCTGATGTAGCAAAACATACACCTACTTTCCCAGTGGCGCGGGCATATCCATCGGCGGCATGGGAGGCTCCTTGTTCATGTCGGACTAGGATATGTTGTAAGTCTCCGGTGGCTTCTACGTGGTAAAGTTCGTCGTAGATTGGCAAAATAGCACCACCTGGGTAGCCAAATATGTGTTTAACTCCATGACGTTTAAGACTATCTATTAGCGCAAAGGCACCAGTAGCTTGCTTGATGGTTACTTTTGTTTGTAACTGCACTGTTTATTCCTCTCAAGATACTTTTATAATTAAACTTATAATTTTATTATAATTTTAATCGAAAATGTGATTTGATATGAGGGCTTTTTGAGATAAATTCTAGAAAGGTTTAAGATTTTGTATATTATTTTTTTTGGTACTTTTAAGATTTTGATAGCCCCTTCAAAAGCCTGTTGGATAAATAAATAAATAAATAAATATTTACAGCGTTTTCCGTTATTATGAGGTATACTAGCGTGGGCTAGATACCAGCAATACATGATTTTCACCATTTACCTTGTATATCATTTTTCCGAAATCTGCTGTATTTATAAACAAGTATTTATTTATTGATAAACAAGGCCCATGTGGCGGTGATATTGAAGGATGGCATCCTGATAAATGAGTAGACTTAAAACTTATATTGTAAGGAGTAAATAACTTGAAAAAAGTAGAAGCTATTATTCGGCCTTTTAAATTGGACCAGGTTAAAATTAGTCTCGTTAATGCTGGTATCGTAGGTATGACTGTTTCTGAAGTCAGAGGATTTGGGCGTCAGAAGGGTCAAACTGAAAGATATCGGGGTTCTGAGTATACGGTTGAGTTTTTGCAAAAACTCAAAATAGAAATTGTAGTTGAGGATGATCAGGTAGAAACAGTTGTTGATATGATTATTAGTGCTTCCCGTACAGGTGAGATCGGTGATGGTAAGATTTTTGTTTCTCCGGTAGATAGAATTATCCGAATTCGTACTGGGGAAAGTAATACAGAGGCAATTTAGTTATAGAGGCAGATTTTGTCTGACGGCATATTTCTGGTAAATTAGGTACAGGATAAATTATGAAAATATTGTAGTGCAGGCATCTTGCCCGTGTAAGTGTACCTCACGAAAGCGCAATACGCTATATGTATTAGTTTATAAGTAGTTCATGACCTGCTATCAGTAAGACGGTCAGTGAAAGATTCAGGACTTAGGCACCAAAATAAGAAACCTGGTTTATGGCTGTGATTATTGTCTGGAGCACTAATGCAGACTTTCGTCTTATAAGCTGGTTTCTGCCTTAGTTCTAAGATTATCAGGACTTACGGAAAGACACTATATATAGCGCATGAAATTTCGACGAACTTCACTATAGTCACGTGCGTTAGCGGAGCTTTGCGTTAGCAATCGCCTAACTATTTTATGCAAAAAACCTTAGTTTTTCAAGTCAAATAACCTTCATTTTAATTGAAGGATGTTGCAATTGGTCGGTTAGATATTTTGATAATAATCCGTGCTTAACTTTATAAATACTTTGACCTATTTTAGAAGCAAATCTTTTTAAAAAGTTCCACACTAACATTGCACAAGCAATATGATTCTTTTGAATTATTCGCAGACGACACTGACAAAATCCTAAACCTGTTAATTGCTTAATTTCTCTGTGAAATTCTTCGATTTTCCATCGAGTTTGAGATTCAAACTCTACATCATAAGAGTGATGATTGAGTTAAGTCATTAGTGACAATATATTCTGTTCTGTTGGCAGATACAGTAGCCCAAAATATTTTCACCTTTTTGCAGAGTGGAAACCCTTTAATTTTAATTATTTTTCCTGAAGATTTTTCAGCTTCATTCCAATTTAAGTCTTGAACTTTTTTGTATTTTTCTACACCATGTGTATCATCAACTAAACGATTACTTTTTAAAGGACAATAGTAAATTTTTCCTAAATTATCTATTAATCCCATTAATCTTTGTGTTGCATACCAACTATCCATTAATACTGTTTTAAATGGTATTTTCTTATTGTTTATGGCATTAAGCATCATCTCTTCAACATGATCTATTTTTGTTTTCTTATCAGTATCTGGGTCATAAATCCTATAATCTATAATCCATAATTGTTCATTTTGAGGATTAAAATATATACAATTAACTATTCCTATACCATGTTAGCGCAGCTGTGCGGAACGCAAACAACTTGATGTTCATTACCACTATATTGTCGTCGTGCAATCTCAATCTTATGCCCATACTTTTTACTAATTACTGTGTCATCAAAAATTAAATAAGCTTCTGTATCTGAAACAAACTCTTCTTTTTCATGTGCGAAGCAAACATTTCGCCATAAATCTTCTGAGTTTAAAAACTCTGTTCTTAAATAGCGATTTATTTTATCATGGCTAATCCGGTTGAATAGGTATAAATAAATTAGGTAGAAGTAGGGGCGAACGGCCGCTTTGCTTACGCATACTTCGTTAACGCTGCGCGATATGAAACGCCCATATAGGAGTCAGGAGAGAAGAGGAGAAAGTTTTTATCACTAATTATCCGGACATGATATAAGTCCCATAACGTAATTTTAATGGCTATTAACCCTCTTTGAATCAGCTGCAAATTTTTATTATTCAGACTTACAGAACATTTGCGGATATACTTAGCACAAATATCAAAAAAGGCCTCACCCGATCAGCCGGCATTTAACTACAAGACTTTTACCCAGCATTTAAAGTTAATGATTATTTTTGCAAAGCTGGGCTGGCAAGGGGTTAATATTTTTGTATTCTGCTAAATATTTTTCTAAGATTTCCAACTGAGATAAATTAAGACTGTAATATATCCAACGACCATTCTGGCGATTTTTAACTAAAGATGCTTCCCTAAGATTTTTTAGATGAAAAGATAGTTTTGACTGGGGAACATTCAGGCGATCGCATAGATCACAGACACATAACTCTTGTGCCCACAACAGTTCTAATATTTGTATTCGTAAGGGGTCAGAAAGTGCATGAAAACTTGTGGCGACAAAAGTAGGAGATAATTTTAGAAATGTTTGTAACATTAATTTTTAGGATGAGGAGTAATAGTTGACCAAAAACCTTAATAAACCTTTTCAAAGCTCCTAATATAATAATTATGTAACTTTAAAAAGTTTGTCGAAAGATCCATCAATTCTTTGACAAAAACTATTAAGTCAAGCATAATATCCTGTGGTTAGTAAATCGTTTAACAGGGAAACAATCCCACCTGGCCAAGAACTAAAATTGATCTTTGGTATAAATGGTCGTAAGTTAAGGGACGTTATTTGAATAAATGGTCGTAAGTTAAGCAACGTTAAATAATGGACAGTTAGACGCTATAGTGCGGATTAGAGTAGGCTTATAGTCTACCAAGCTGTTAATAACCATGGGTCCTGTTGTTCAAACTAGACTTTGCCGGCAACAGCCATTGTTTTAACTGGTGATGCTATACAGATTCAAGGTGCATAGCTTTGAATAGGTTAGATGTTGCACTTGCTGATTTAATTACACATCTCTAGAAATTAAATATTTATTTTTTCAAACTATTAAAGGGAAGTTAAATGTAACTTTCTTACATTCTTTTTCGGAGATGTCTATTACAAATAACCAATTTTGATTATATCATATTGTCAACATTACACTAATGCGCCACCGCAGCTAGACCCACAACCGGCGGTACAACTATAACAATAATTTGCTGTCTGTACTTGTTCAATTATGTCTAAACTATTACCTTCTAATAACTTAGCCACTGTAATTTTTTGACCTTTCCTTGTTTGAGTCGGAATATTTTCCATTTGATTAAAGTCACAGTCATAAACATTACCTAAATAATCAATTGACAACTCATTGCGGCACATTAAATTTTCTATAGTCTCACCATTAAAATTTGCCTCTAAGAAGTCTAAATAAGGTTGATATATCTTGAGGTTTTCCAAAAATAGTTTAGTTCTACCTATAGGTAAATTAGTCATTGTGAATAATTGATTAAATTTGACGTTAAAATGTTTTTTTAAATAATTCTTATAATCTTGTTCTAGATTTTGTTGATTAGGAACAAGTACAAACTTATCACTCTTGGGAACTGGAGGATTATAAACTAAATCTAAGATCAGACTTTGATTTTTTCCATATCCTAATCTATTTAACCATTGCAATGCCCGAATAGATTTATTATACACACCATTACCACGCATTTTATCTACATTATCTTCTAAATAACAAGGCAACGATGCAATAATTCTGAGTTGATTTTCAGCGCAATATTCTGGAATATCTTCAAATCCTGGCGCAAAATAAATTGTCAAATTAGAACGAACAATTACTTCTTTATTATTAGCTATTGCAGCTTCAACTAAGGGTTGAAAACCATAATTCATTTCTGGTGCACCCCCAGTTAAATCAACTGTTTGAATTTGAGGAAATTTATTAATTAACTCAATTAATTGTGCACAAATTTTTGGAGTCAGTTCTTCTGTTCTTTTTGGGCTAGCTTCTACATGACAATGACTACAGGCTAGGTTACAACGTTTACCAAGATTAATCTGTAAAACAGTAATTTTTTTCTTAGTTAAAGCTGTGCCTACTTTAGTTAGGAAAGGAGTGAAAGCTGTTTGAATCATTGTAATAAATTTTAATAATCAATAAAAAAATATCTCAGAAGTCTTACTAAATTTTATTGACAATAGAAAGTAAGGAAATTATAGCTGAATAAGTTTCATTGTCCTAAATTTATTTGCTGTTGATTAGGAGGAGTTGTCAACCCAGTTTTATCAAGAATATAGACTACTCCAACTGATAAAATTGCCCCTACTACTAACCCAACTGCTATTAACATTAAAATAAACCGTTCTAGCATTACCTTAGTTTCAGGATTATAAGCTTCTATGATTTCCATTTGGTCATTTTCTTCTGGCTCAACTAAATTATTATCGAGAGCTTGAGAATTGGAATTAGGGATTCTATGCATTGGTACTTAAGTTAAACTTTCAATAAGAAAAGGAGTAGGCAGCAGGGAAAACCCTGGCTCTTTATTTAATTTTCTTTATATAGTAAAATCCTGGTCTTCCCTAACTATAAAAAAGTTAATTATAAATTCATTAACTTCTCTGTCTTTATCTATATTCCTAACACAGTAAATAGTAGATAGGGATGGAAAACACTTAGTAAGAGAGCAAGATGCTCCGACTGTTGCCTTAACCAAAATAATTACAATAGACCACCATTACAATTAAGATTAACTGATAGCCTATTTCATTCATAACTGTTACTTCTCGTTAGAGACTAATTTATTCTTCAATGTGGCAATGAGTTAGTAAGCCTTTGTGCATTTAAACGACTTATTGTTATATGCCTCTTTCCGAATAAAAAACCCTTCTAAATTATGAATTCTAAATTCTAAATTCTAGCTTACTAATACGCACTTTAAATGAGTATTAGCTTAACCCATTGCTAATAGCTAAATACTTAATCAGCCACAATCAGAATCAGAAGGAATACAACAATCACTATTATTATTATTAATGTTTTTTATTTCATAATCTAAGCCTTTAGTTTCTCTAGGATGCCGAATTGTGGCACCTCTACAATTAAAATTTTCTGCCACATCTAAAGGAATATTTGTATAAGCTTCAACAGGCAAAATATCATGATGATAAGGACCATTTTTATCTGTATAAATATGGAAAGTTTTATCACAAACAGCCATTCTTTTACCTCTATATAAAGTATGACTATCATCATCAACTACTTGTTTCCACGGACCTTTATAAATCACAGCTTGATTGCGTTCTAAACATTCTCCTTCTTTTCCTTTAAAAGCTCGAACTGTCAAAGAACGAAATTCTATTCCATGAATAACTTGCCAGGGTTTTGTCTCACGTTTAAGAATTTCAATGCCATAAAAACCAGCTTCTGCAAACATTTCCAGAAAAATATCTTCTCGAAATGCGCCAGCAATACAGCCACTCCATAATTCCGAGTCATTCATAATTTTTGGAGTGGGGTTTTCATCGCAGACAATATCAGAAATAACTGCTCGACCTCCTCGCTTTAATACTCTATAAATTTCATCAAATAGTTTCTGTTTTTCTTGGGGGCAGACTAAGTTCAAAACACAGTTAGAAATTACGACATCAACACTATGATCTGGAATTAAAGGTTGTTCTCTGCGGAGAATATTACATTCATATTCAAAAGCAGCTAAAGCATCAATAGATGTAATTGGATTTGTAGTAAGCAAGTTTTGAACTAAGTCTAAATCTAAAGCTAAATCTTGAATTTTTCCTTTAACAAACTTAGTATTTTGATATCCAATTTTTGCAGCGATTTCAGCTTGATATTTTCGAGATAATGCTAACATATCATCATTAAAATCTACCCCGATAACCTGCCCCTCTGCACCAACTTTTTGAGCAATAATATAGCAATTTTTTCCAGCGCCCGAACCTAAATCTATGACTGTTTCTCCAGTTAATATATAGCGGGTAGGATCTCCACAACCATAATCTTTTTCAATAATTTCTAAAGGTAAAATATCGAGATAGTTTTCCTCATACTCAGTTGGGCAACATAGGTCACTTTGTACCTTTTGAGCACCTTCTTGATAACGTTCTAAAACTACACTTTCAATTTCTAAATTAGTAGTTAATTTTTCATTCCTAGTTGTATTGGTCATTGATAAATCTTGCTCAAAGTTTTCCCAATTCATTATGTTTACCAAATAATTAACCAAAAGTTTACAAAATTTAGAGTAGATTTTTGACCATTTTCTCAAGTTATACCAGCAACAAAATTATTTAAAACACTTTTAGATGAATATTTGCTGAGAAAAATTAAAAAATTAGATAAGAAGCATAAACAAAATTTTGTTTAGATTAAGAATTTTATATAGTAATAAAGTTACTTTTGATAACCGAATTTGGTAGTATTTTAAAATACTATATTAAGAATAAGCAATTCTAATTAATATCCTCAGCTTTGCACCTAAATTTATTAAACTGGCATAAAATCTAAAACTTTACACTTACTACCGTATGTCATAGCCTATATCTAAAGCAAGTTAAAAATTAGATTAGAGGTATATTGGCAAAAAAAAAACAATAAAGTACAACTCACTTATCATAGCATAGTTTTCCATCTATTCTATAGTTTTATTTTGTTTGAATTTTAATTTTGATTAAAAAATCAAATTATGCTCAACTTCATCATGGCCAAGGCATATTATCAATAAGCTGGTGGTCCTTATTAATAAACTAGGCTTTATTGTGCTTGTTGACATATGCAAGAAACTAGTCCAATAATCATTAGAATCAAACTTTTAAGCTTTTGTGCATTTAAACGACTTATTGTTGTATGCCTCGTTCAGAGAAAAAGCCCTTCTAAATTATAAATTAGAAATTCTAGCTTACTAATATGCATTTAAAATGAGTATTAGCTTATTTACTGACTTGTTGATTATAACCTAATTTTCCTTACTCCATCTTACCAAGAACTTTGGTGAACATTAATGAAAATCAGATAAGAAGATGATTAAATCACACTGAAAAATAATACTTTGATTTGTAAAAAGGATTATCATATCAATTCAGTACAAAGATAGTTTTCAAGTTTACAAACAATGAACGACATACAAAAAGCTATAAAAAAAAAGCTAAAATCAAGGGAGCTAATTAAACCAGTCTTAATTTTGTTTGGAGTTGCGACTCTCCTATTTATTGTTAATAAATTTTTTAATGCTCAACAACTATTGGAAGATGCCTTAGATTGGATTGATACATTTGGGCCCTGGGCTCCAATAGCTTTTACAATTATCTATATTCTGGCTACAGTTTTATTCCTGCCTGGTTCACTACTAACCCTTGGCGGCGGTTTCCTCTTTGGCCGCCTTTCTGGTTCTATTTACGTTTCTATTGGCTCAACTATAGGTGCAACTTGTGCTTTCTTAGTGGGTCGCTATCTAGCAAGGGATTGGGTTTCCAAAAAAATAGCAGGAAATGAACAATTTAAGGCCATTGATAAAGCTGTGGGTGATGAGGGATGGAAAATTGTTGGCCTAACTCGCTTATCTCCTATTTTTCCTTTTAACTTGCTTAATTATGCTTTTGGCCTAACTCAAGTTTCTCTGCGGGACTATTTTTTTGCATCTTGGATTGGAATGATGCCAGGAACAGTAATGTATGTATATCTAGGTTCCTTAGCTGGTAGCTTGGCAACTTTGGGCACAGAAGGGCGATCGCGCACTACCGCAGAATGGATTCTCTATGCAGTAGGTTTAATAGCCACAGTTGCTGTAACTGTTTATGTTACTAAAATCGCGAAAAAAGCTTTACAAAAGAAAATATCCTAATACCAAATTTCAGAAGATGTAACAATACTTTTGAGATTTGGTATAATTAAAAATTATTTTTTAGTAATACTCATATTTCTAGAATAAATTGCTAATTTATGACTCTCAAAGTTGTTTTGTTCGATTTTAACGGTGTCATTATTAATGATGAATTGCTGCACGAAAAATTGATAGAAAAAGTGCTGCTTGAAGAGAATCTGGTCCTTCAGCCAGGAGAATATCGGAAATTTTGTTTAGGAAGAAGTGACAAGGCTGGTTTAGAAAATATAATGATTCAAAGAGGTAGATATGTTAAGGCAGAGTATTTGCATCAGTTAATTAAACGCAAAAACCTAGATTATCAACAACAGTTAGAAAGTATGGAAAAGTTACCAATTTATTTAGATACAGTAGATTTTATTTCTCAGCTTTCTCAAACTAATCTGAAAATGGCTTTGGTTACTGGTGCTGTCCGATCCGAAGTAGAATTAGTATTAAATAAAGCTAATTTAGCTGATTATTTTAAGGTAATTATTACTGGAGATGATGTCAAGGCAAGTAAACCAGAACCTGATGGTTATTTGTTAGCGGTAGATGTTTTAAATCAACAATATATAGACATCAATCTAAAACCTTCGGAATGTTTAGTAATTGAGGATACTTTTCCTGGTATTGAAGCAGCTAAACTAGCAGGAATGCCTGTAGTTGCTGTTGCTAATACTTATCCATTTCATATGCTACAACGTTTGGCTAATTGGTGTGTGGATTATCTTTCTGATTTAGAATTGGACAGAGTACAAAAAGTTTATCAAGAAGTTGTATAGAAAAATACTATATTGATCAAAAAAACATACAGCATATTTCGGGTAAATGAGGTAGAGGATAAATTATGAAAATATTATAGTGGAGGCATCTTGCCCAAGTAAGTATACCTGACGAAAGTGAAATGCGCTGTATAGTTATAGACTAATTTCAAATTTCAGATAATGAACAAAAATGCTGAGAACAAAAACTAAGCACCTAAATAAAATTTTTTCTCTATCCTAATTTGATGTGAAGTATACACTATAGGGAATTCGACCTGAAAAATACTAATTATGTTTAAGCCTCTCTATTCTCAGTAGAATTAAGTTATTATTTAGTAAATGTAAAATAATGCTTAAGGAAACATAGGATTGAAGAAATATGTGTATAGGAATATATATTAATTATCAGCCTTGACAAAAAAATAAGGTCTCAAGCCTCCCCCTTTTAAGGGAATGAAAAAAAATATTCGATTCAGTATTTCAAGTCTCTGGCTTCAGCGCTCAATACTGATAACTGAAATGACCAATCTCCTAAATAAACACGGGTATTAAATTTATATCGAGGTTATATGACTCCTGCAATTTTACGTCAGCTTTGGTCTATAGTAGAAAACTCTCAAGCTACAACCTTAGTATCACTAGATGATGCTACCTTAGTTCAGTTGTTAATCAAACAGTTGAAAACAAAAATTGGCATAAATTGTCAAGATGCAGATTTAATCAACGAATATATTCTTTCTCGGTTATCCTTAATTCGGGATTTAGCTGAGGAACGTTTGGGAACTGAGCTTCCACCACTCTTATAAGATTTATGCTGAAGTTGAAAGTCAAACATTAACTGATTTACAGTTTTAGCTGTATCAGTCCAGTAGAAATAAATATGACTTGGTACTTTTAACTGTCATAGAAAGTTAACATATTGTGAGATTATGGTAACCTTGAATAGATTATTTTTTTCAAAACAAAAAAATTATTATCAACTATGAAAAAATGGGGATCTATAATAGTAGCTGTGTTGATGTTAACACCAATTACAGCGTGTGAGGATGGAGGTACACCAGACCAAACAGAAGCTACTAAAAAAACTCAACAAGTTACCAGTCGTTCAGATATTGTGAAAAATCGCGGTAAACTAATCTGCGGTGTTGAAGGGGGTATTCCTGGATTCAGTTATGTAGACCAGAATGGTAATTACTCAGGAATAGATGTAGATATCTGTAAGGCAGTAGCTGCAGCATTATTTGATAACCCAAACGCAGTAGAATATCGTAACTTAGATTCAACGGAGCGTTTTACTGCTCTTAACGGCGGGGAAGTAGATATGCTTTCAAGAAACACAACATGGACTATTAGTCGAGATACCAATGTTGGTCTAGAGTTTGCCCCTACTACATTTTATGATGGTCAAGGCATGATGGTTCGTGCTGATAGTGGGGTGAAATCTTTAGAGGACTTGCAAGACAAATCAATTTGTGTCGAAGCAGGTACAACCACAGAATTGAACTTAACAGATAATCTTCGCCAACGAAATGTGGAAGCTGAGACACTAACGTTTCAACAAGCAGACCCAGCTTATGCAGCTTATGCTGAAGGGCGTTGTGATGGGATGACTTCTGATAAGTCTCAATTATTGAGTCGCCGTAGTACCCTACCAAGTCCAAATGATCATGTTATTCTAGACGTTACTATGTCCAAGGAGCCTTTGGGCCCAGTAACAAAAAATAATGATTCAGCTTGGTTTGATATAGTAAAATGGGTTACTTATGCTTTAATAGAAGCTGAAGAGTTAGGTATTACCCAAGCAAATGTAGATGACCTGAAGCAAAATTCCGAGGATCCTACAATCAGACGCTTTCTAGGAGTAGATGGAGACCTGGGTGAAGGTTTGGGTTTAAGTAATGATTTTGCTTATAGAGTAATTAAGAATGTTGGTAACTACGGTGAAGTCTATAATCGTAACTTAGGTGAAGAATCTCAATTTAAGTTACCTCGGGGTATGAATGATTTATGGACTAATGATGGTTTACTTTATTCTCCTCCGTTTCGCTAGGTATCTAAAAAAGTAAAGATTTGGGAATTATATCGATCCTCAATTTCCCAAATCTTCAAAAAATTTGGTACCTTTATAGATTGTCGAGTAGAATTAGAAATTAATTAGCGAAATCTCTGATACATAATCTATTAACCAAGTGCAACATTTAACCTATTCAAATCTATGCAACTTTTTAAAGTTACATAATGACATATTAGGAGCTTTGAAAAGGTTTATTAAGGTTTTTGTTCAACTATTACTACTCATAAGTTGTTTTTCTAACGGCAGTTTTGAATAACCCTCCCAAAAAATTCGCCCATCAAGGCAAGATTTTAGAATTAATTATTTTGATTAAGTAGATTGGCATACATATAAAAATAGAAACTATATAGAAACTATGCAGAAGTTGAGAGATTTGCTCTTGATAACTTCGCTTGTTTTTACTTGCTGAAAAATTGTCAAAATTCTCCTTCAGCAAACAAGTTAGTTAGATATTTTTAAGCAGTTGTAGTAGCTTTATTCTAATTGCTGACTTCTGACTTCTGACTTATAGAAAGAGCATTATATAGCCTAGATATGAATTATAAATATTTGCTATTTACACAACTTTTTTCTTAACCATTGATTATATAACGCATTCCAGGTTTATGAAGTATAGTGACACTAACTTTTTAAATAGTTTTTAAAGTATAGAACTAAGTTTTCATTATTATTAAGGAAATCTACTACAATCACTGTACTACAATTACATGGAATAGGTTGTAACTACTACTACTTACTTTCTAATTCCTACTCCCTAAAAAATGATTGACGACAAAAATCAAAAAATTCCCCTATGGCGAGATAATAGATTCTGGCATATTGCCTTACAAGTTTTTGCCATAATAGTTTTTGTTGCGGTTGTATATATAATGATTAGCAACCTCAGTCAAAATTTAGCACAACAAGGCACGAAATTTGGCTTCAGTTTCCTAGACAATGAAGCAGGATTTAGTATTAGTGAAAGTTTGATTCCTTACCAAGCAAATGACCCCTATACCCAAGTATTATTAGCAGGTTTAATTAATTCTCTGCGAGTAATGATTTTAGGAATTTTCTTCACAACAATAGTGGGAATAGTGGCAGGCATCGCTAGTTTTTCTGAGAATTGGCTATTGCGAAACTTGAATCGAGTTTATGTGGAAGTTGTCAGAAATACTCCCCTATTATTACAATTATTTTTCTGGTATTTTGCTATTTTTTTCAATTTACCATTACCTCAAGAAAAATTAGAATTACCAGGACCAATATTTATGAGTAAACGAGGAATAGCTATTCCTTGGCCGGAAAATACTGTGAATGTTTGGTTATGGTTAATAGTTTTGTTTTTAGGAGTTATCGCTGCTATATTTATTTGGCAATGGCGAAATAAATTAATGACAGAAAAAGCAGCATCTGGTCAACCACAACTTATAGCTTTAATTACCATAGGAATTATGGAGCTATTGATTATCATATTTGCTTTGGGCTGGCAAGAACCTATAGCAAAAGAAACAGGAGGCACAGAAGGAGGATTAAATTTAACATTAGAAATCTCAGCTTTATTAGTAGGATTAGTATTTTATACAGGTGCTTTTATTGCTGAAATTGTTCGTTCTGGGATTCAAGCAGTGCCAAAAGGGCAATGGGAAGCAGCCAAATCTTTAGGACTAAAGTCTGGTTTAGTAATGAGATTAGTTATTTTTCCTCAAGCATTACGGGTGATGATTCCGTCATTAAATAGTCAATATATGAACTTAGCTAAAAACTCTAGTTTAGCAATAGCTATCGGTTATCCAGATTTATATGCTGTAGCTAATACTACTTATAATCAAACAGGTCGTCCAGTAGAAGTATTTATTTTAATTATGGTGGTTTATCTTGCCATAAATTTGATAATTTCAGTATCTATGAATTTATTGAATAAAAGTGTTCAATTAAAAGAAAGATAATAGAGTATATTTCGGACAAATGAGGTACAAGTTTGAAGAGTAAAAATATTGTGGTATCCGTATCTTAAACAAAAAATGTTTACCTCATAATAACGGCTAGTACTGTAAAATTCAAAAGTCAAACAAAGGGGAAATAATGGGGGGCTGACTTTTAAATGCCGTTAGTTAGTAATTATTAAAAAAGTTATTTAGCCCATGTTCATTAGGAATAAGCATTTTATTATCTACACTAGTTAAATTGCCTAAACTCCCTATCATCTGAGTTCTTTCAAAAAAATTATTGACTTTATTTAATTCTCATTCTTTACTTAATAATTGAAGTACAACCTAGGTATAGCATTACTTTTGATAATTATAATAACACCTATTACTGAAAATGTTAGGTTTCGGTTACTCAAGCAAACCTAGACAATGTAAGGAAAATACATAGCTATTGCTAAAAATGCCTCAAACTCTAGATATAGTCATTTTAAATAAGAGTGAGACTATTTTTCGCCTGAAATACTTTCATAGCAAGAAACACTTGTCTCAATCTAAAGTGAAACAACTATATATCATGAAACAAGTTGATTAAGTGTAAAGTAATTAAAATATCAGAGTTTGATTCTATTTAACATATTTTTGGCCAAAGTAACGTTATGAATTTATGAAAACAATTAATACAAATAAATCCTCTGCTCCACCATTTCCAGAAAATAATCCCATAGAATGGCTCAGAAAAAATTTTTTTAGTACCTCCTACAACAGCTTACTAAGCCTAATATTATTCAGCCTAATTTTCTGGGGCATAACTAATTTTATTTCCTGGGCAACAACAGAAGCAGAATGGCAGGTAATAAAAGTTAACTTGCCATTATTAATGGTGGGCAGATATCCTAGAGACCAATATTGGCGCATCTGGTTAATAGCCGGTATCATTTCTAGTTTCTCTGGTTTTTCTTGGGGAGTTATTGCTAGAAACTCAGCTACACTATTTAAATTGCCAGTATTAATTTTTATCGCTGTTTTGCCTGTAATTATATTTTTGATTCCAGTAAATGTAACTTTTAAACTATTACTATTAGGAATCGTGATTTTAGTTATTGTTACAGCCTGGATAGGAAAAAAATTAGGTAGAAAAAAGAGCAACTTAGGTAAATATCTATCTTTTTCTTGGTTAATTGCTTTTCTATTAATTATCTGGTTTATTGGGGGCGGGTTAGGTTTAAAAGCTGTATCTACAAATGACTGGGGTGGTTTAATGCTAACTATATTAATGGCTGTAATTAGCATTTTTTTATCTTTTCCATTGGGAGTTTTATTAGCCTTAGGTAGACAAAGTACATTGTCAGTAATGAGAATATTTTCTATTGGTTATATTGAAATTATTCGTGGATTACCTTTAATTTCAATTCTATTTATGGGGCAAATTATGATTCCTCTATTTCTGCCAGATGGAATGCGACCTGATAGAATTCTACGGGCAATTTTAGGATTAACTTTATTCAGTTCTGCTTATTTAGCAGAGAATGTTAGGGGCGGTTTGCAATCTATACCTAGAGGTCAAACTGAAGCAGCAAAAGCATTAGGTTTAAATACTCCATTAAGTTTAGGATTGATTGTTTTACCTCAAGCTTTAAAAGTAGCTATTCCTTCCATTGTTGGTCAATTTATTAGTCTATTTCAGGATACAACCTTATTATCAATTGTTGGATTAATAGAGTTGTTGGGTATTAGTCGTTCGATTTTAGCTCAACCTCAATTTTTAGGAGATTATGCCGAGGTTTATTTACTTGATGGTGCACTTTTTTGGATTATTTGTTATGCTATGTCAGTCGGTAGTAGGCAGTTGGAGAAAAAATTCAATACTACTCATTAATTATAGCTATCAGGTATCAGCTCAAGTCAAAACTATTACTTGTAAAGGATTTAAATTTTATCTCAACGTTGCTTGAAGATCTGTGCTCTCCCTACCAGAGAGCTAGACCATGAAAACAAATTAATAGAAGATATGATATAATTAACCTTCTTTCCTCAACTTAACCTACCATTAACTGAAATGAAAATGACACAGGCAGAAACGCAAAAAACAGAAACAGTAATAGACGGGGATATAGGAATTATTGCCACAGATGTTCAGAAATGGTACAATAACAATTTTCATGTTCTCCGTGGAGTAAGTCTCACAGTAAAACGTGGAGAAGTATTGGTAATTATGGGGCCAAGTGGCTCAGGTAAATCGACTTTTATCCGCACTTTCAATGCTCTAGAGGAATTTCAAAAAGGTAGTATTATTGTTGATGGTATTAATTTGTCTCACGATTTGAAAAATATTGAGGCTATTAGACGGGAAGTGGGGATGGTATTTCAGCAGTTTAATTTATTCCCTCACCTCACAGTTTTGCAAAATGTGACCTTAGCTCCTATCTGGGTTCGCCGATGGCCAAAGGTTAAGGCGGAGGAAGTAGCAATGCAACTTTTGGAAAGAGTCGGTATTTTAGAACAGGCAAAGAAATTCCCTGGTCAACTTTCGGGGGGTCAGCAACAAAGGGTGGCGATCGCTCGTGCTTTAGCGATGCAACCGAAAATTATGTTATTTGACGAACCAACTTCAGCATTAGACCCGGAGATGGTACGGGAAGTTTTGGATGTGATGCATAGTTTAGCAAAGTCGGGAATGACCATGGTAGTGGTGACTCATGAGGTAGGGTTTGCAAGGGAGGTGGCAGATAGAATTGTGTTAATGGCGGATGGTTTATTGGTAGAGGAGGCGACCCCGGAGGAATTTTTCCAAAACCCCAAGGAAGAGCGTACCCGCAAGTTTTTGTCACAGATATTGTAGAGCTAGTTTAATGGCCAACAATAAGATTATAGACAATATTTGGCTAGAACGCCCATCTCCTCAAGTTGCTCCAGAATTAATAGGCTGTACCTTGGTTCGACAAATATCCGACGACCAAATTATCCGCAGCACAATAGTAGAAACCGAAGCCTATGCACCAGGAGACCCTGCTTGTCACGCTTATCATAGACGTACCCCACGAAATACTGTGATGTTTGGTCCTCCAGGAATGAGCTATGTTTTTCTAATTTACGGGATGTACCACTGCCTAAATATTGTCACAGATGTAGATGGGATGCCTAGTGTTGTCTTAATTCGAGCTTTACAATTAGAGTCTATGCCAAATTGGTTGTGGGAATATATTCCAAAACAAAAATCAAAACCTAAAATTTCTCGTTTGGCTGCGGGACCTGGTAAGCTTTGTCGTTTGCTTAATATAGACCTGAGTTTGAATGGTTCGCCTTTAAAAGTGGGACAACCTATATGGTTAGAACAGCGATCGCCCCAATTTCAGGCAAATTTACAAATAGTACAAACAACTCGTATTGGCATTACAAAAGGAACTGATTTACCTTGGCGTTGGTATTTAGCTAACTGTGATGCTGTTTCTAAATAGAGTAGGATCAAAAAGTATGCATGGGTTCGCAGAAGAGTCATTTCAGTATTTAGTTTGAGACTTGCTATATTTCCTTGGATAATGTATAATTAATTTAAGTAATTAAAAGTGGCGGCATGGCCAAGTGGTAAGGCAAGGGTCTGCAAAATCCTTATCCCCCAGTTCGAATCTGGGTGCCGCCTTTCGCTTTAGTTATAACTAATTAGGGCTTGCTGAAAAAGTCTGAAAACAGCTTACTTGTGATTCAAAGACAAGTGATAATAATTTTTTGATGATCATCATTCATTCAAATATAAGTTGAGATGATTACAGTGCTTTTCAAATTGATGAACTACATCGCCATAACCAAAGCCTTGTAGAGACGTTCGCATTTTTGTTATGCAACGTCCCTACTGTGGTCTACCGACATGAAAACTGCTGTAAACTAGCCATCACTACCCAAGGATTTTCTGGGGATAATTGGCCATTGAACGGCAGTTCAAAATTTTCTGGTGCAGTGTCACGTTGACCTACTTTTCTGTACATGGTGTGTGCATTATAGATACCTGGTTTTTGGTCTATTTTAGCTGAAAATTGTATCCAATTTCTGATGAAAAATATCTCAAATCATTACTGTGTAATACCATTTCTTTGCAACAATGCGCTTAATAATTCTTCGCTAGACCTAAATTTTACTGGTAGCTGTTATCTATTATTAAGCGGAACTTCATGGAGAAATGGTATAAGTTTTTTAGATTTATTCAGCAAACCCTAAATAAATTAGGGAGAAATAGGGGCGAACGGCCGTTTTGCTTGCGCATACTTCGTTAACGCTGCGGGACATCAACGCCCCTACAGGAGTCAGGAGGGAAGAGGAAGAAGTTTTTTGAACACTAATTATTCGGACATGATATAAGTCCTAATAATGTTATTTTAAACGTGCTTCCACTTTTTCTGGGCTCAGATATCCTGCCATTTCCGCAATGGTTGGAGATTGAAATAATTCAACTATAGAGATTTCACGATCGCAAATATTTTTCAACTTATTATAAACCTGTACCATCCCCAGGGAACGACCGCCAAGGTCAAAAAAGTTAGAGTAAATACTGACTTTTTCTATTCCCAATACCTGTTTCCAGACCTCCGCAATAGTTTGATCAATATCCTTTTGGGGTGCTACATAACCCTGTTCTAAAGATTTTTCTGGCTGTTGAGGAGATTCAGCTTTAGCTAAGATGGGTAAGTCGGAAAGATGCAATTCTTGATTAACCACTACTTGCTCCAACAAAATTTGGAAATTCTCTAGCATTTGCTTAATTGTAGACTCTGCAAATAAGTCTGTTTTGTAGCGAAATATCCCGATGAGTTGTTCCCTTTTCTCCTTCATAGATAGAGAAAGATCAAAGTTAGCGATCCCCTCTTCCATATCCACACGACTTATGCTGATCTCTGCCATTTCTTGAGGTTGACTGAGAACATTTTGCAGAGTAAACATTGTTCTAGAAAGGATAGCGCTAGGTACTCCCAAAGACTCCACCAACTCTTGAAAAGGTAAATGCTGATGTTCGGTTGCTCCCAAAGTAACCTTACTAACTCGACTTATTAACTCCTGAAAACTGGGATTTTGCTCCAGATCGGTACGCAACAGTAGGATATTGTTAAAGTAACCCACTAACTTTTTGGTTTCCATTTGTTGACGACCTGCCATTGGGGAAGCAATAATAATGTCCGTTTGCCCCGAATATTGATAGAGTAAAGTCTTGAAAGCTGCCACTAAAACTACAAACAAGGAAACTCTTGAGCGATCGCCCAGAGCCTTAATTTCTTGAGTCAGGTTTTTTGACAAAACTAGAATTTCACTAGCTCCTCGGTAACTGGGTAGGGCAGGAGAAAATTGTTTAGTTGGCAAATTGAGGGATTGAATTTGGCCCCCTAGTTGTTTCTTCCAGTAATTCAGTTGAGATTTTAGCACCTTACCCTGGAGCCATTCTCGCTGAGATTTGGCAAAATCTGCGTATTGTACGGAAAGTTCGGGCAGTGGGGAAGGCTTTCCTACACAGAAGGCTTTGTAGAGCTCTACTAGCTCCCGTAGGAAAACTGTATTAGACCAAACATCATTAATAATATGATGGATAGTTCTGATAAATACATATTCAGCTTCTGCCAAATGCAGCAATTTTACTCTCAATAAAGGGCCTCTAGCCAGGTCGAAAGATTGTCCGGCTTCCTCTATAGCTAATCGCCGAATTTCTGCTTCCTGCTCTTCGGTAGAAAGTTGTCTCAAGTCTATTTTTGATAGCTTTATAATTACATCTGGGGAAATGACTTGAATCGGTTGTCCATTAACAGCACTAAATGTAGTCCGCAAGATTTCGTGACGCCGCACAATTTTTTGTATGCTTTGTTCTAAAGCTACTACGTTGAGGGAACCTTTGAGGCGATAAACTACCCGGAGGTTATGGACGGGGCTGCCGGGATGTAATTGTTCTAGCAACCAAAGTCGCTCTTGAGCGAAGGAAAGGGGGAGGTTGTCGTTGCGAGAAGTTGGTTTAATCCTAAAGGCTTGTTTTTTCGATCTGATATTGGTTTTAATCGATTCCCATAAACCTGAGGTTTTTTGAGGTCGTGGAGATTGGTTTGAGGAAGTTGGAAAATAACCGCTTTTTTGAAAGTAGGAAATATAGGTTGCTAGTAATTTTTTGTCTATTGGAGGACAAGCGATCGCTGCCTTAGTTAATTCCTCAGTAGTATTGCCATTATTAAATCTCGGCTTCTTAGTTTTTAATGTTTCTCCATCGCTCAAAAACAAAAATAAAGAGGAATATAATTCATCTGCAGGATTTTGAGCCACATATTTTTCGACCTCCTTCAATAATTCCCCATCACTAACTTTTTCCACTGCATAGCCAAAAGTCTGAATTTCTGCAAACAGTTTTTCCCAAGAGAGAGGTTGAGGATTTAATAAATTAAATGCTTTACCAAATGATTGTTCCTGTTGTGATAAACTAACAATTGCTTGACTGACATAATCTACTGGAACCAGATTTGTCCCTGTTTCTAAAGCTGGAACTTTTCCTAACTGAATGCACCCTTTTAGCAATCTCCAAAAGAAATCTTGATCATTACCATTAATACCTGTTTTACTGTCTCCTGAAATTCGAGAAGGTCGGTAAATACAAACTGGTAGTCCTCTTTCTTTAGCCTCTATAACTAAATGTTCGGCTACTGCTTTGCTTTGTTTGTAACCGCCCTGAAGAGCAGATAAACTTGGAATTTCTGTTTCTGTAATTTCCAAAATTTGAGAATATGCCTGACTGAAAAAAACGGCGATCGTAGATACAAAATGTACTGGTTTAGTTTGCCTCAAACTTGCTAATCTTAGAACCTCTTGAGTTCCCAAGACATTAGTAGCCTTTAAAGTAGAGTAAGGGCAGGCAGAATTTACCCAAGCACCGTTATGATAAATCACATCTATTTCCCCTGCAAGCTGGTCAAACTTTTCTGGGTATATTCCTAAAAGAGGCAGAGATAAATCTCCAACTATAGGGATAATGCGGGAAGCAAAATTTTCCTGCCACAGGGAGTAAAACTCTAGATTTTTTTCAATCCTATTTAACAGGCAAGATGCTGACTCTATATCACTACTCCGCACTAGACAATAGATATTTGCTGTGGTTTTTGCCAGCAGCTCTACCAATAGATAAGCACCCAAAAATCCTGTAGAACCAGTCAAGAAAATTGACTTGGGGTTTCTGCTATTTTTTGACAAGGGTTGTGGAAACTCAATAGTAGGATCTAAAGTAGCTTTTGCTTCTAAATTTAGGTTTTTATTAGTATGATCTAGCATAATTAAAATATCCTCCTAATAGTAACAATAGCACTAAACTAAATATCTGACAACTTTGATTTTTCATTATTCCTGAATCACTTAGAGTCAGGAGCTAATAATCTGATGATTGGGTAGTTGACTAGGATGCTTGCAAAACTTACCTCCGTAAAAAGTCTTTTCAACTTCAGGATAGGAAACATCATCATAGCTCCTAATATATTGAGATGCTATCAACCATTTACCTATTCCCTATCTACCACTTCTACAAGATTTCGGGTCAATAAACTTACTACAACAAAAGAAAAAAGACCAACCAAAAAAGCAATGGTGGTGCTGCCCAAAGGAATTGATAACATCCAATAATTCTTTATAAGATTGGTAATGCAGAAAGCAAAGAAAGAAAGAACTATAGCACTGATTACTCCTATTTTTGTACTTTTTTTCCAAACATACATTCCAAGTAAAGGCCACAAGAGGAAGGTGGCAAAAGTAGCACTTAAAGTCACCAAATTAACTAGGTAGCCTTTGCCTACTTCTGACAATGCTAGAGAGGAAGCAATAACCAGAGTAAACACAGAGATTGATTGAGCGAATCGATATCTTAATTTTTCTGAGAGAGGCTTAGGTAAAAGCTTTTCAATAATATCACGAGTAAAAATAGAAGACAAAGTCAGCAAAATACTATCAATCGTACTCATTCCAGACGAGATAACAGCCAAAACAATCATTGCTCCCCCAAGGGGCATATATTTAACGTACATTTCAGTAATTAGTTTATCGCTATCGCTAATCTGACCGTATAAAGCAGCAGTTGCCATGATTCCCATTGTTAATGTAACAATTATCATACACAAACTAACTCCTAATCTTCCCAATGCTGCTTGACGGATCGTATTGCTTGAACGTGCCATCATGATTCTTTGGAAAGCTTGAGGCCAGAGAAGATTTGCAAAAGGCCAGGAAAGGACTAAGTCGAAAAATATTGGCGTGTTTTTGCTGTTAAAAACGAGTTTTTCAGGAATCGCTTGGGTTAAAGTTTCTATCCCTTTACCATAGCCTCCTACCCAATGAGTAAAAAGACAGGCGCTAATTATGGATAATGCGGCAAAACACAATCCTTGAACCACATCAGTCCAGATGACCGCCTTTGCCCCTCCAAAAAAGATATAAATCCCAGTAAATAGAGCAAGGAAAAACACTGACTGTTCATAGGTAACGGCATTTTCGGTAGCAGTAGAAAAGACTTTAGCTACAGCGCTAAACTGTACAGTTAGGAAGGGAAATACACAAAAGATACCAATGATTACGGTTAGAAGATATAGGAGTGGAGACTGATAGTAGTGACCGAAAAGTTCTGCTTGGGTGATAAAGTTATTCTTTTTACAAGTATGCCAGACTCGGGGACCAAAATAACGCAGTAGGAAAAAAGATGCCGTTATACCCACAAACACCATACTATAAAGAATGCCTCCTCGGTAAATAAAGGCAGGAGTAGACGTAAAAGATAAGGCATTTACTCTAGTAGCCAACAAGGTTCCAATAAGTGCTACCAATCCTGTATTTCTTCCATCTATAAAAAAGTCCTCAACCGTTTGAGAACTTTTTCGATGAGCGAAATAAGCAACTATCTTGATAATCAGCAGATAACAAATGACTAAAGTTATAGTTAAACTAATAACTGACATAGGCATATTTTTTTTACTAGACAGTGGGAAGTTCTGGGAATAACTATTGCTAGTTAAGGCTTACAGCAATCTCAATTGAGAAACTCTCTCGAAAAAACTATAAGTACTGTAAGCCAATTCTTGTAATATTTTCACTTTTTAAAGCCAATATTTTTTTGGGAGAACTTTGTACTCTTCATTACAGAACTTAACTTTCAGTTATGGATTTTTCTCCAAGCTTAAAGAGGCTATAAAAAACCCAAGGGCGAATCCCAATATATTTAACAACTAATGTACTTAGCCAAACATTCCAAACAATCATTGTAAAAGTTGTGGTTATTGCTGCGCCCATAATACCAAATTTTGGTATAGCGATCGCGTTTAACACCAAATTCATTAAAGCACTACAACCAAAAACAGGAAGAGCTTTATTTTGATGGCCTGTCATAACCATTAATGCACCCACAGAACCACAAAAACTATCTATTAATCTTCCCAAAATTAAAATTTTCAATGATATACTGGCAACTATAAAATCTGGGCCAAAAATACTTAATACTGGTTCAGTAAATATCAATAGGATACAACCAATACTTAGAGACGGCAAAAAAATCCAGACAGCAACCTGGGAAACCACCTTCTGCAAACCCTGTATATCTCCTTGAGTGTAAAGAGTAGAAAAAGCTGGTGCAACCACGATATTCATCGTCTCTAAAATGAATGTCACCCACAAAGCCGTCTTGGCTGCTACATTATAAGTTCCTGCCGCTGATGGTCCAATTAAAGAACCAACCATAATAATATCGGTTTCATCTAAGATAATAAAAAAAGCTCTCTGTAGTAACAATACTAAAGATATAGTAATCCATTGACGATAAGCATAATTTGGAGTCGCAGGTTTAATTTGATTATTAACTGTTTGTCGCAACAAAAATGACTGAAATAAGCAAACAATGAACAACATTGATGTGGCGATACCTATCATTGGTAAGCTAGTGAGGGAGTGATTTTTTTCCAGGAGTATAAACCCTCCAGAAAGTACCAATACAGGCCAAATAATCAGAGAAGGAGTATAAGCTAAAGCGATATCGTTCATTGCCCTAGCTGTTTCCACCTGTAGCTGCACTAAAGCCTGTAGGACTATTAACCCTAGTCCCACTAATAATGGTATTGCATAGATAAAGTTACGAAAATAATTTAATGACCAGATTACTATTGCAGTAATTAAGCATACTAAACAAGCTGATAATAATGTTAGTAACCAACTGCCACGAAGAATGCCTCGTAAACTGCTCCAGTCTTGTTTGACTCGGTATTCTGAAATTAAACGTAAGGTAGTGCGAGGCAAACCTAACCCTGCGGGAATAGCTAGTAGCAATGTCCAAGCAATGACGTATTCATAGATACCATATTCCGTTTTGCCCATCCACCGAGCTAGGAATATCTGAAGTACATATATGAGGATTAAACCAGCAACTTTAATAAATAGTGCAACAACAGCATCTTTGGCTAAGGAGTCTAGTTGAGTGCTTTTTTGGACTTGCGAGACTGAAGATTCTGTCATATAAATATAAATTGTATATACGAATGTAGTAGCACAGCCTTTTAGTAGATTGTTTCACCTAAAAATGTAACCCCTTGTTGAACAGAGTCAAACCCAACAAAACTTTACTGCTCTTCGGTTTTCTCCTTCGTTAACGCTCCGCAAGAGCTGAAAACCAGGTACTTTTTCTAGATATAAAATTGCTCAAACCTTTATATAGAGATGCTTTTATATTTAATCAGCAAGTCCTAACTAAGTCATTGCGACTTACACTCCGTGAAAGGAAGCAATCTCGCAAAACCCCTGAGATTGCTTCCTATAGTCGCAATGACAATTGTTCCACTGGATTCTATATAAACCATATCTGGGCCAGGGTTGGGCAACCAAACCCCTACGGTCTTTTCTGACATCTCATTCCATATTACTATAATTTTTTGAAAAATTTTATTCTTCTCATCAATTATTAATTATTAATTATATCCTGCCTCCTCACATAAAGGTTGACAATATTCTATTAAACGTTCAATAATTTCCTGGTCTAATGAATTTTTCCAGCCATCAATTTTACCAGTTCTAAAAGTTCTAGAATCAGGATTATAAATTTCCTTTAACTTGACAGAAATCTCCTCATCAAAAGATACTCCCAAATGTAAAGCAATCTTTTTTACAATCTCTTGTTGTTTTTCGTAGCTACCTCCTCCACCTTCCCCAACTAAATCTTCAAAACGCAAAAATAAACAACTAGGTTCGTTGCGCCATGCTAACATGGAACGATAAACTTCAGCAAAACTTTTGATTTCCACACCAGCATTTTTGGCAAATCCTCCGGCTAAAATAAAATTCACACGCTCGGTTGAAGACATCGATTTTATGTCTGCTTCTAAAAAGTGTTTTGCTGGCATTTTTACCGTATCTAAAAAGAAGGGAATAGATGAAGCAACTACCGCCCTTGGGTCGCGAATAATAAAAATATGATGATAGTTAATCTCCTCAAGTAAGGGACTTAAAAGTGGCGTTTTCGGAATATGCCCAAGAATATATTTTCCCGGTTTAATCGCATCAAGCCAATGTTTGAGAATAGATGTTTCCACATATAAATCTGTCAAAGCACCAATACTAATTTTGGTGCTGAGCTCTTCTGTATTAGGAGTGATATTTTCCTTTTTTAAACCCTTGAGAACCTCTCGACGATTTAAAAATATTGGAGTTTTAAATTCCGATTCGTCAAGGTTGGATCTAGGGTTAAAATGTTCTTCATAGCCAAAAATTTCTATGGCTTTAGCTAAAAGATGAGTACCACTTTTTGGTAAAGAATTAATTAAAATTCTATCTAGCTTAACTTTACTCTCAGGCATGAAAAATTTATCCATTAAAAACTTCTTTGAGCCTCTGTTTAGATCACTTTTGGTATCAGTTGCATCTGCAAGTTCATCGCAGGATTTATGACCGTCTCCGATCAGATTGGGAATGCCCAGTTTAGTAGCTGCAAAAATAGACTGCATCACTTGAAAGTTCTGTACCATTTCTTGTATCTTACCCCCAAGGAAACCTTGGAGCTATAATTTTTCGAATCAGGCAAATTCATCATTTTGTTCCTCTTCAGATCGTTTTCTAAATTTACGGGATGTACAACTACCGTCACAGCTTAATAGTTGCTAATTTATTAGATAATCAAGCTTACCACAATATTCGGGCTGGCGAATTAAGCGGTGACTAAATCAAGGGATTTTTTTACTTGTTTGATGCTAGCTTCTAAAGCTGCCACAATCTCATCACATTCACTCTCGGTAATAATTAAAGGCGGACAAATTGAGATATGATCGCCATCTATTCCCTTAGCAGTGCCAATCCTACCTGCGACAATTACTCCTTGATCCAAAGCTCCTTTGACAATTTTCTCTTGCAGCTTTGTTGAACGAGGAAAAGGTTTCCGTGTTTCTCGATCTTGAACGAATTCAATTCCCAGAAATAAACCTCTTCCCCGCACATCTCCTATCAGTGGTTCGCGCTCCGCTAGTTTTTTTAATTCTCCTTTCAAATAGTTACCCATTACCTCAGCTCGCTCTACTAAATTATGTTTGGCAAGGTAGTTTTGCACAGCTAAAGCACCTGCGCAACTTGTGGGATGTCCTGAATATGTAAAACCTAAGGGTGTACCTGGTATTTCGCTGTTAACAAAAGTATCCCAAATATGCTTTTGCAACATAACTGCTCCTATTGAAGCATATCCACTCCCTAAAGTTTTTCCTAAAGTAATAATGTCTGGAATAGCATCCCAGTGTTCGATGCCAAAATTTTTACCCAAGCGACCCAAACCAGTTATTACCTCATCAACAATAAAAAGAATATCATAAAAATTGCAAATTTCTCTGATTTTTTCATAGTAACCAGGTGGGGGCACAATTGCACCCCCAGTCCCGCCAATAATTGGCGTAGCTATGAAGGCAGCGATCGAATCTGCTCCTTCTCGTTCTATTGTTAGGGCAAGTTCGTTAGCACAAGTAAGCTGACAACTGGGATAGGTAAGTCCAAAGGGACATTGATAACAGTGGGGAGCTTGAATGTGGGGAAATTTTAAGGCATATGGTTCTACACCCAGAGTTCGCCGAGTAGTGAAATCACCAGACATGGAGATGGCAGCAATGCTATATCCGTAATAATTATGCCACTGTGCAATAAATCTATATTTGGAGGATTTGCCTCTTTCTCTGTGGTAAATTCTGGCAATTTGGAAAGCTACTTCGTTAGCACCTGAACCGCTAGTCACAAAAAATACCCGATCCATTCCTGTAGGAGCTTTTTCTACAAGGTTTCTTGCCAGAAGTTCTTGAGGTTCATTGGTAAATCGAATGTTATTAAGGAAACATAATTTTTGAGCTTGTGCTCCTATTGCTTCAGCTACTTCTGTGACTCCATAACCTATTGTCACCACAAACATACCGCCTATGGCGTCTAAATACCGTTTTTCTTCGGTGTCGTAGAGATAAACTCCTTCTCCACGATTTATTAAAGGATATGACTTTCGCCAATTCCTGAAAAAAACATTAGATTCCTCTATATCGATATTCAAGATTCTTAAATCCTCCAAATAACTACCAGTTGTTTTGATTAGATATTGTATCCAGTTTCTTCACAAAGAGGTTCACAGTATTCTACTAAGCGATCGCTAATTTCTGGATCAATTAAATTTTGCCACGCTCCTATTTTAAATACTGAAGCAGTTGATACCTCAATTTCTCTTAATCTCTCAACCATATCCTCATATAATGGCTCTCCTAAATAATTAGCAATTTCTGTCATCACCCCTTTCTGTTTTTCTAAAGTTGCTCCTCCAGGTTGGCAGATTAAATCTTCTAGACTCACCAAAAAACAACTTGGTTCTTGATTCCAAGTCAACATGGAACGGTAAATTTTAGCAAAACTTTCGACTTCTACACCTGCTTTAGAGGCATAGCCACCACTTAAAATAAAACTCAAACGCTCCCTTGGAGACATCAGTTTAAAATCGTCTTGTAAAAAATGTTTGACGGCTCTCTTTTCATCTAAAATAAAGGATAGCATTGAAACAACCAGCGACTGCGGATTGCTCATAACTAATAAATGAATATAATCTAACTCGGCAAGTACCTTAGTTAAAGCTGGCGATCGCGGAATATGTCCTAAAATATATTGACCATTCGCAACGCGATCCAGCCAATATTTAACAATAGATGAATCGACAAAATAAGGACTTAACCCACCCAAACCTATCTTTTCATTATTTTTTTGGCTAGAGGTGCTAGTTTGTAGTTGTTCTAAGGAATTTTTGCTTTGTTTGTAATTAAAAGATTTTGGCGTTCCCGCTACATAGTTATTACTGATAGCATAGTCTTCATAGCCCCAAATTTCAATTGCTTTAGCTAACAAATGGGGGCATCCACTTGGGGGAGAATTAATGAAGACTCTTTTTTTTAATGGTAATGGTTTTGAATCTGACACTTAGTTTTCCTCCTAACTAAAACATCCCCAAAGGTGACAACTCCTCTGGGTCGATATGTACGTCTAACACTGTTGGACCTGGATAACTACAAATTTTCTGATAATCTACTTTGTCAAAATCTTCCAGTTCCCGAATACTATAACCATTAGCTCCCATTGCTTTAGCCATGAGACAAAAATCTACTGCTGGAATGGCAAATTCTAATCCATCTTTAACAACTTGGCGATGTCTTTGTTTAACCATCCCATAAGAGCGATCGTTTAAAATGATAAAAATTACTGGCAATTTTTCAGCAACAGCAACCGTAATTTCCTGTCCGTTCATCAAAAAACTACCATCCCCCGTCAAACAAACAACAGGAGTATTCCGCCTCCCAAAAGCAGTTCCGACAGAACCACCTATTGCCCAACCCATAGCTGCAAGTTCCACCGAAGAGCGATAATTTTCCGGGTGAGGCAAAAATAAGTAATGAAAAGACCAAACCATACAGTTACCTGTGTCGATCAGAAATCGGGTTTCAGCCGGAAAACGCTGCATCATTTCGTAAATCAAACGTTGCGGTTTAATAGGTGTCTCCTGACTATAATAGCTTTCTGGTTTTTGAACTTCTATTTGAGGTGGTTTTTCTTTACTATTCGGCTCCTCCAAAGCTCCCTCTTTCTGCGATACCTTTCCAACTAATAAGGAACTTTTCATCCTTTTTACTAACTCTTGAAACACCGTCTTAATATTGCCATAGACTTGTAACTGTCCCATAGATGAGCGACTGAAATAACTGTTGACATGATGAATATGCACCAGTTTCTCATTTAACAGAGCCCGATCCCAAGTTGAAGTCGCCCATTGACCCAAGGTTGTACCGACTGCTAATATTAAATCCACCGAAGAGTCAGTTAAAGCTTGACGAGCACTTTGATGTCCGGCAAAACCAAAAACTCCTTTATATAGAGGATGATAGGGGTTTATACAAGATTTCCCCCCCTGGGTTGTGGTAATTTCTGCTCCCATTAACTCAGCGAAAGCTAAGATTTCTGAAGATGCTTCCCCACAGTCTTCCCCTACTAATAAGACTACTTTACGATTTTGACTAGACAATTTCTCCAACATTTGCCCCAGTTTTTCTATGGCAGCTAAGTCGGCAAAGGCAGGTTTAGTTAATAACTGACGGATATGGGGATAACTTATTGTTTCTGGCGCTGGAGAACGGAAAACATCCACTGGTACGCTGAGATGCACTGGTCCAGGGGGAGATTGAAAGGCACTTTTCAATGCTGCTATCAGTTTGTTTTCCAGTTGTTTGGGGTGGGTGACTACGCTGTTGTAGCGAGTGCATTTATTGAGCATACTGGTAGTATCGAGTACGTCTGGGGAAGATTCTTGAAATGCACCAACCCCAAATTTAGGTAATATGGTTTGGCCGGTAATTGCCAATATGGGTACATGGTCACTATAAGAGGATGCGATACCAGTAATGAGATTGGTTGCGCCAGGTCCAGTGGTGGTACAGCAAACACCAATTTTTCCAGTTTCTCGAGCATAGCCATCTGCCATAAAAGCAGCACCACTTTCTTGACGGGACAGAATTGCCCTCGGTCCGCCTCTGCATTCGCTACGTTCTAGGGCTTCGTATAGGGGGGCGATATGTCCGCCTGGTATACCGAAGACATATTCTACTCCTAGTAGTTCTAAATAATCAATAACTAGATCGCTGAGTTGTCTCGGTTGGCTATTATTCTCTGGAAAATTTGGCAACTTCATTATTTTGGTAGTTCCGTAAAATTCTTTAGTATTAAGCACAAACTAGATATATACTTACTATGGCATCTAGGTAGCATTTACCTTCTGAACCATAGATATAAACTTCTTTGAGTTCCGAAAAAAAATTCTGCAATTTGATTTCGTTTGTGTACAAACTACTAAATTAAGAGACTGTTTTACTTGTTTTAGAGTTAACTCTAATTTGCTAACCAGCTCGTCGCATTCACTTTCAGTAATGATAAATGGCGGAGAAATTAAAATATGATCTCCATCAAGTCCGGTTCCAGTGCCGAACCTACCCCTAAGAATCAGTCCATTTTCTAAACCTGTTTTCATAATAGTTTCGGTTATGTGCAGGGAACGAGGAAAGGGTTTATGTGTGTCTTGGTTTTGCACGAACTCAAGTCCCACTAATAATCCTTATTCTAATTCTAATATTTTAACTTACTAAACAATATTAAGAAACAACTTTTTTGGAAATCGGTACCTCTTAATTCGTTTCCTTAGCAGTTTTGGTGCATCAATCTTTTTTCCATTACATAGCCTGACTAATCGGTGTTTTTGTCCCAATGTTGGACATATACGGTACTTAAATCTTGCCTTCATAGAATGACTTTTGAAGTTAAAAAATATAATAACATAACCTGTAGGACAAAATCAACTAAAAAGTCCCCCGCTTATGGGCGAGGCTTTAAACCCAATTTTTCGGTAATGTTAGTTTGGTGGGGCATTTAAGACAAAGCAAAATAGGAAACTATACGCCACCTGTAGGGGAAAATGACATTCGCCCTTACTAGATGTAGTGTCTCTGGGTAAGTCCTGACTTTGTTTATACCTATACTACCGGGTTTAATATTACCTGTATAGCAACGTGCGCTGGTATGTTTTTATAATACAAATTACTACTAATGTGATACGGGTGAAAGTATTGGTAATAGAAGTAAAAAAATGTACTACATTTAAGACTATAGTAATATGTAAATATGTGAGCGCTCATGGCTATATATTCTTTTCAATAATAAGTTCTACCTACTCCCAAGTAGGTAGAACTTACTAGCATGGAACATTATTTCAGCTTTGCTAAAGCAAAATTAATCTCTTTTTATCCTATTGCCACTAGGCACAGTCTAGACATTATATTCCATTTTTGCTGGTCTAACCCACCATAGCTCATCTGGTGATAAGCTGTTGATGATACTTTCGATACGTCTGTTCCTGCAAACTCTTTTCTTTTTCTTTTCGAGCCTTTGCTCAACTTTATTGATTTGGTACTGTAACTGACTTTGTTCCCAGGCTTCATCCTCAGTAGGCCAGTGATATGCGGGCATGAAACCAGTCTCTTCCATCTCATCAGAGACAAACCATAAAAACAGTGGTAAGGTTCGCATCTCCATAATCACTTTTTCCAGGTCAGCATGAAGTTTGATTTGGATTTCTTCATTCTCTTTTACACCAGCGATGTTACTCATCTCGTGAGGATCTTTAGTCAGATCGTATAGTTCATACTCGAACTTCTTACCATCCGGAGAGAAGTAAACTGAATATTTCCACTCCTGGGAACGAATTGTACGGATGAGCTGAGGTGTGTCGCTTAAATCATCTGGTAGGCGACCGTCATCATTAGCAAAGTGTACATATTTCCGGTTTGTAGTAGCTGCGGGATTTGTGAGAATAGGAGTTAAGTCTTCACCTCTGAAAGCAAAAGAGTAAACATCATAAACTCCAGCAATCTTGGCTAAAGTTGGTAGAAGATCGATTGCACTTGCAAGGGTGTCGGTTTCTTTAGCTTGAGGAAATAGTTTGGGGTTAGAGAAAACTAGAGGAACATTAATTGTTTCTTCATAAGCATTGTAAGGCTTTTCTCGTAATCCACCATGAGAAAGACATAGCTCGCCATGATCGGCAGTACGGATAATTAGGGTATCTTCAGTTAAACCCTTGGCATCAAGAGCATCCAAGACTTTACCCATTTCCTTATCCACAAGAGTTTTGAGGTAACCATAGAAACCTACATAGTTCTTCTGAATTTTTGTATCGTTGGTAATATCTCTTCTGTCACCACGTTTCTGCATATTAAGCAAAATCGTTTGGACATCAGGCTTAAATGCTAAATCCTCAGTGATGCTTTCTGGTAATGGCAAATCGTAGATATCCCCATCTGACTCTTTATATCCTGTAGAATGGTCATCATCACTATCATCATAATTAGGAGCAACCCATACATCATGAGGATTAACCAAGGATATAATCAGACAAAATGGCTTTTCTCCTTTATAGTTCTCAATAAATTCAATGGCACTTTCCGCTGGAGGAGCTGGTAGACAATTGTCACTAAATGTGCTTCCATCTACAAAGCGTGCGTCGTTGTTGTAAATTGTGCCTCCTCCCAAAGTCCGGGGATCGGCCTTAGAATCACCAGCATCACTTGGATTCCATTCTGCAAAACCATAAGCTGCCTTCATGTACTCAATATCTTTGGATGTCCATTTGGCGGTGCCGCTAGCTGGATGGCTTAAGTGCCATTTGCCTTTCCAAACAACGTGGTAACCTGCTGTAGTGAGTACATGGCCTATGCTCACCTGAGTTGGCTTCAGGGCATTTGCCGTATACCCGACAGATTCTTGGCCTGCGGTTTTGTCTTTTGGCATTCCCAACGTCTTGGCAACACCGTTTTCTGTTGGGTAAGTGCCTGTCAGAAGTGCTGCTCGTGATGGCGAACAAGCACAGGTAGCAATAGTGTTATTCTTGAAAGATAACCCATTTTCTTTCAGCCGTATGCTTGCAGGTAAGTGTTGCTTCTCAAAATCAGGTAGCCAGTCCTGTGCTGCACTATCCTGGTCATTCAAAAGGATTACAATGTTAGGTTTCTCTGGTAGATTTCCAATACTCATAGAATTCTCTAATGTGTTTATTGCATAGGAATTACGCAGTGCCGCTATATATGGCGGGCGTATAAATTTGTATTTTTCAAGATATTGCCACTACTATTTATAAGTGCCCTTGCGTAAGTCCTGTTGAATTTAGGGTGAAAATAACAAATAGTAAACGCTATTTGACATCGCTATTTGACATAACATAGCCTATTCCATATAAATATGGTACAACAATTCTAGTAGATTAGCGAAAGTAAGGATCAAAACTTAACTGGTAGTGGTGTATAAGTAATGATTTTTGCAGTTAGACTGCTGATAGTGTAAAGAGGTTTACTGATAAACAAATATCATCACTTATAACAGGAGCGCCAAAAAGCAAAGAAACTTAGTTCGCAAATTACCGATACCGAATGTGTTTTCAACCTAAACTTTCATTTATCATATCACAGTTACAAAATAGTTGTCAAGTAGTTGTTGTAATTTGCCTTAACATTACGATCGCCTCAGTGCCTGGGTCTTATAGACGAGGTTTCCAGTGGGAGATTTGAGATTCTTCTTTTTTCATTTCATCCTACTAAACAAGATTAAGAAATGACTTTTCTGGAAACTTTTCCGTAATCATCATTACAGGTTTACGGTTGCTAAAAACGCGATAGGTTCTAAACAGCATCTTGTCTTCTTTCTCTACTAGAAAATAATTCGCCAATTTACCTATAGGTTCTTTACCAGAGCCAACTATTTCTTTAAAAGTTTCAACTTTATATTGCAGCCAAAGTTTACCGATGGGAGTCTCAGACTTTAGTAAAGCATCTTGAAACTTTTGATCAAGTCTTTCTGGCACAATAATTGATTCTGCATAAAGATAATTTTTACGACTTATTTTTCCTTGTAATAATATTTTTCTATCTATTACTTTAGCTCCTTTAGGTAAATTTAATACCGGAATTTCTTTGACTGTGGAAACCAACTCTTCTGATAATTTGATTACATTAATATTTTCCAAGCTGAAAGCTTCTAACATTTCGGTGACGGTTCCATCTGTTGTCAACAAAATCCTTTGGAAAGTGCTGAGATTTGATTGTTCTATATGACTCCTTTTCAAGGAGTCATCTAAATCTGCTCTCATTAAGTCATAATTAGATTCTACTTTTATTTCTCCATTTTTTGTCTGCATTTTTCATTACCACCTTAGTTTTACTTGTTCAATTTCAATCTTTATAGCCATCAAAAGTATAGCTAAATAAATCAATATCTGCTTGAAAATTTTCAGTTACTATTTTTTTAGTTTTTTCGTTATAAAGCGATTTGTAATCTCTATTCCCAGAGCTATTTACATGAGGCAAGCTAGGATTTATATTGAGAATTTTACAGACAGACTGAAAATCTTTAGCTAAATTTTCATATCTGCCGACAAAATCAACAATCAATTTCCCATCGCGGTCAGTAATAATATCCTTTTGTAATTTTGTTGCTCCTTTAGGAAAGGGATTTTTAGTTTTAATTACCCATTCTAAATATTCCTCAAATCCTGACATTGACTTAACTAATTCATATCTGATATGAGTTGGTTCTTTGAGAATAAAATGATAATAGGAAACTTGCCAATCCCAGGGATTTCTGACAAAAGCAAACTTATAAAAGTTGTTATAAACCTCCTCTGGCAACTCTTTTTTTGCATCTCTAGCTTTAGCGTGCCAAACAGTAGATTCCCACATTTCATACATGGGGTTAGGTTTATCTCCTAAAATTTTGGGAGGGCGAGCTATTTTGAATTTTTCTAGTTCTGTGGCATATTCTTTTAGAGCTGCTTTAATACTGGAGCCTGCTGCTTTGGTAACGTGAAAGAAAATAAATCTATGACTGTAGGATATTAGCATCAATTTCTTTGAGAAAGGAAGAAGGAACAAGATAGAAAAAGTTATCCAAATGGTTGTCATAATCACGGACAAACTTAAAAACTATATGCTCTGTTGTTCCTAACTTTTGAAATTTGTTAGGTTTATCCTGGTCTTTAACTTCCCATATATCTTGTGGTAAATTCAGAATATCTTCCCTAATCGAAGAAATATCGACGGGCCCTAATTCTCTCATGGTTTTGGTTTTGTTTGAAATCGCTTTATCTGTTTGGTCTTTAGGTAATATTGTTGAAGTCATTTAATTTAGTCTCTATAAGATTTGCGGTCGGTTCAACTATTGGTAATATTTCGAGAATTTCTCTCTCATTTTTTCGCCATTTATTGGGAGATGGTGATGATATAGTTTCTGCAGAATTTGGCAGAGATTGAGATAACTTTTCTTCAATTTTTCCATCCCAAGAAAGTCCGACAAATTCCCTAATTTCTCCTATAACTTTCTTCGGTTCTTTTATCAAATCTTCATATCTTAATAGACACCAACAAGATGAAGGAAGAGATTGCAAGTTATCCCAAATACAAGAGTTAGCCATTTTCCACTGATAGGCAGCAATTTCGGCAATGGAACAGTTTTGCAGAGACTGCCATCCAGGAATTAGCAGAAAACTCCAGTTTTTTTCCTGCCAACCCGGTAGTTTCGGGTAGGAAATAAAACGTTTTGCTTTCCACCCTTCTATCATGCTACTGATATTACCTTTCGGTTCCCGATAGAGAAAGATAAATAAGGCATCGGGAAAGACTGCTTGGAGAAAAGGAACCCGCAGGACATTTTTTGGAGTTTTCTCCAAAAAGCGAATCTTCTGGGGGCGCTCCTTAACTGGTAAATTAATATATGCAGTTTTGGAGCGATCGCGCAGTTGCCTTACAAACCCATCTCTTAAGGCTAGACTAACATGGGGCAGAGCATCTGCTGCTGTTAGACGGTTGGAAATATAATTCCTGAAAGCTGGATGCAGTTCGGGAATGCCCTCCATAATATCGTGACTCTCCCTGCCAATAGTCCAAATATCAGGAAACTGAGAGAGTGTCTCAAATAAAAGTGTGCTACCTGCCCTTGGTGCCGAGATGATAAATATGGGTCTGTCAAATTCTGGCAACTGGAAATCTTCTTTGAGCAGTCTCAGGGCAATACCCTTTTTTAAGGTATTGGCAAAGTCCTCAGAATTTTGTAATTCTGGAGGAAGACGATGCCATACTTCCTCTGGAGTTAAGGAGGTTCTAAAAAATTCCAATACCTGTGAATTTTTGGGGAAGTTACTCTGGGAATTATCCACTAATTTATAGGAAGCATCCCACTGGAGTTTTGGTTTAACTCCTAGGATGAGCTTCCCCACTAATTGACGGTCAAGGATTCTTGGATTTGAGGACGCGCAGCGCTCAGGCATAACTTTTTTTAAGATAATCTGATAAAGTTACTCCCACAAAGTCTCCATAAAGTATTCCTTTGGATGTCAACTCTATAGCACTGTCAGATACGGAGATAAAACCATCTAATTCCAAGTCTGTCAAGACGGAAGCACAGAGAGTTTTTAAATTGAAGCCATAATGCTTTTTGAGTCGATCCAAATCCAATCGTAGCAGCTTCATTCCCAATAAAACATCCCGAACCATCATATCCAAACTGGTTAAATTGTAGCCTCTAGCTAGGGGGAGTTGCCCAGAGTCTACAATTTCTGCGTATTTTTCTAGGTCTGATGTATTCTGCAATATGGAATCTCCCATAGTTCCAAAGGCAGATACACCTAAACCATAGAAATCCATACCTTGCCAAATATTGTAGATGTATTCGCTCTTGTCACAGCCATCCTTAGTATAGGTGAAATGACTCCATGGTAGGTAGTTGGCACGGCCAAACCTTTCCATAGCGTATTCCATGAATTTCAGTTCTTGATCTTCTGAGGGTAATTGAACGACATCTTCTCGGACACCTGTTTGGTAAACTTCGGTGTTGGCAAAGGCTTCCATTTTATAAACCGTAATACTCTCTACCCCAGTTTCTATTGCTCGCTCAACGCTTTGATGCCAAGTTTCATCTGTTTCCCCGGCCAAACCACTAAGCAGATCAATATTGATATTCCATTTACCTTCTCCAGCTTTTTGGGCTAGGTTTATAGCTCTGTAAGCTTGTTTTTCGTCGTGTCCTCGCCCGCTCAGTTTGATAATTGCATCCACAAAAGATTGCATCCCCATACTGAGACGGTTTACGCCTAAATTGGCCATGGTTTCCAATTTAGACTTAGAAATAGTCAGGGGTTCTGCTTCAAAGGAAAATTGCTTTTTATTCTCAAAAAACTTGAAATTTTTGCCGAGTGCTTCGACTATTTTTACTAACTGAGGTTCTTTAAGGAGACTGGGAGTTCCACCACCAAAATAAACTGCATGGATCGGTCTGTTAGCTAAGTCAAAACTATCACTTACCATCTCAATTTCTTTACAGAGGGTTGCTACATATCCTTCAACCTCCGGTCTTTCTTTTAGATCAACGGTTTTGTAATAGCAAAAGGAACATCTTTGGGTACAAAAAGGAATGTGAATATAAAGACAGAGTGGTTTAGCTTCTAATGTTTCCTTAACTGCTGCCCTTTTCCATTGTTTAAATGGAGGATAGTTAGGAACCAAAGGTAGTCTTTTCGATTCTAGCTTACTTAGTTCAGTACTTATAGTCATAATCTCTCTATGTGTTAATTATACCAATCGAAATTTATTCAGTTCTGAAAAATTAGCCCGGTGTTTCTATTCAGGGAGTTTCCTTTTTACTTATAATACAATCTGCTAAGACTTTTAGGTTAGTGAAATTTTCTGGATTAAGTTCTGAGTCAGAAAATTCTATCTCAAACCCTGCCTCTATCAAAGATATCAGTTCTACGATAGTAATGGAGTCAAGACCCAAGCTTTTCTGCTCACCACTCTCAAGCAGTGGAGTATTCTCGTCTATATCTTCGAGGCTTAGGTTAACATCTAATTCCTCAGCAATAATTTTTTTGAGTTTCTTAATTGTAATCTCAGACATGATTTATTCTAATTGATTTAGTTTTAGATATCATTAGCCCATCAGTTTTTGCCTATCTACTTTACCATTTGACATCAAAGGCAGGCTTTTCACTATATTTACATAATCTGGTATGGCTCGTTTTGGCAAGATATTGAAACAAAAACTTTTAATCTCTGTTACAGATATCTCGCTCCCTTTAGCTGGAACACAATAGGCAGTCAATGCTTTGCCCCGTTGACTTTCTCCTTTGGACACTACTACCACTGAGTCAATTCCTGAAATAGATTCAATTGCTTGCTCTACTTCTGAAAAGAATACCAATAAACCATCCCTATTCACGCTATGATCGCTTCTTCCTAGGACTTCTATATGGTCATCTGCTAGGATACGACCCAGGTCTTTTGTCCGGAACCAACCATCTTCTTGGTTTTCTGGACTTTGATGGACCGGATCTCCATGATTATCTACATATCCATCAAAACCGTAGTTATGATAACACCATAGTTCCCCGACATCTTCTTCTTTTTTTCCTAACTCTGGTGATGCTTGTAAACGCATTTGTACCTCTGCCATTGGTTTGCCCACTGTTTGACTACGAACCTCTATTCCTTCATCTGGACTAGCTGCGCTTATGGCTCCCATTTCTGTACTACCATATAATTTGACTAGAGTGCCCATTCGAGATTCATATTTGCTAAAGGTCTCTTCTCGACAGCGATCGCCTGCTGCTATTGTCAATCTATATTTCCGAGTTGACTTACGACCTTTCAATAAGGTTTCACAGAAGATGGGGGTCATAAATGCCACATTAGGATTAAATTGTTGTTCTCTTTGTAAATACATCAACAAGTTAGCCCCTTTTTGTAGATCTATTGAAGCACCAACAGACACACTAGGCAGAAAAGCTGCCCCTAAACCATACATATGATATATTGGTACTGGAATTGCTACTCTATCCTTACTATTAAGACCTAATCTCTTTACACAATTCCTAACATTTCCCTCCAATTTATAATGGGAATGTACTGCCATTTTAGGTTGTCCTGTACTACCAGAAGTTTTTATATATAGTTTTGGTTGTGTATCACTAATCTGGCTCTTGTTATTAATCCATTCAGGATTTTCTTCAATTTGAAGATATTTATCCGGGTCTGTTAAGTTGATTTCTTCCCCATTATTTGTCAAATTTTTTGTGGACAATTTATATCGGCAAAAGCTGGGAATAAATTGTTCAGAATTAATAGGTGATGATGATTTCTTTTGAGGTTTTGGTAGTAGTAAAAAACTGTATCCTTTTTCTAATAGAAATAATAATGCTATGGCACTTTTCAGAGAGTTTTCTACTTCTAAGCAAATATTATTTTCTCTAGTTACACCTCTTTCTTTTATAGTTTTTTGGAAATTGTCGAAGACTTCTGGAAAATCTTGATAGTGGCAGATTAAATTTCCGTCTTTCAGACCATTCAACTTAGTTCCTTCAGATTGATTAACTTGACTAATAATTTTCATTGGTGTAGTTTTAGCTATATTATCAATTATTAGTACCTTCTTGACTAAGCTCTGAGCTGTTAAGCATTAGAGCAAGAAATGTGGTTTACAATTTCAATTTAGTTTGATCTTCCAATCTAAGTATGATTTAGGATAGTTACTGGTTATGATCAGATACATCAAGCCCAGCAATTCCCGGTAAAAGTTGGGAAAACAATTCAAAGCAATGTGACGGCAGAACTATCAACATTGGCGGTATCTCGCAATTCTTTGATAAATATCCCCAAAGCGCCATTCCTATCTCTTGGCATTGAGTGATCGCAGTGCGGAAATTTAACATACTTTGAGCATCCTAAGTTTTGATGAACATGGCCACACTTTGTATAGGTTTTGGAAGTATATTCCTCAGTTACATCTATTAAGGTGGCCCCTCGTTTTAAACCATGGAACTTAAGAGTTTGTTTGAATCGATTACGTACCCAATGTATCATTTGGCGAACTGTTTTTGAGTTTAATTTACTTTTCTTTTTTCCTGATTGGCCTACCATTTGGGATGACTCAAAAGTAGGAAAAAAAATAACGCGATACTCGGTTGTTAACCATTTTGCTACTTTTTTATAGACTTCATCTATAAGGTTTTTGATCCTAATCAACAACCTATTAATTTTCTTGCTTATTCGGTGTCTTTTGTCTTGATTTTTACAACCTTTTAATTAGTCTTAGCTCTTATTAGCTTATCAATATACTGGCTAAACAGAAATATTCTAGTAATATCCCGATAGCGTATATAAATAAACTTTTCTCCATCAAATCCAGTTAAAAAACTCCGAACACGATTTCTCTGTGAAATATTTCTGTAATGTTTTGTAGAATTTCAATTTATTTGATATTCCAATCTTCCCATCTAAGTATGATTACGATAGTCAGTTATTATTATAACCATTTTTCTGTTAAGTAGTTTAAGTTGAACATTTACAGTCAAGTTCTTTCCATTTGTCTGAGATATACCCAAAGTGGTCAAGATAACTGCAATACATGATTCTTGCCATGGCCATTTACCATGCTGCTAAAATTTGCCGTTCATTTATTTTTAGTTCCAAAGCTCCTTCCAATTATATAGCCTCTCAATTGTAATGCCAACATTTTTTTAGTTAATTTAACATTTTTTAATAAACCTTAATCAGGACTTACCCAGTACCACTATATTTTGGCCATCAATTCGTCTTTTTCAAGATATTGCCACTACAATTAGTGCCGTTGTGTAAGTCCTGTTAATATAATCACATAGCAATCACTCCCTTCCCGGGGCAAGATTATAATCAGTAAATTGTGGCAGCATATAGTTTATAGCCCAATTTGGCTAGGTAATCTTCTAGGGGGAAGGGAGTAATAACAAGGTATAATTGCTAAAATATAGCCTGATTAAATCAACTAGGGAGTACATGGAAAAAATTGACTGGCCAGTTATAATTCCTGCTGGAATGGCAATTACTATCTTTATTGGAGGAATGCTAATGATGTTTACTAACTTTTGGACTGATGGAGTTTATAAAAAGCAAAAAAGGAAAAAATCAAAATAGAGCTTACCCAAAAAATAGGATTATACAACATTTGTACGGAGTCAACGACAGTTCGCCCCTACTATAGCAATCCCCTCATAGGTGACTGAAAAAGTTTTGGGACATCAAAGATTTGACCATCGGCAAAAAACTGAAATGGCTACTTAACTACTTTAAAAGAACTGCAAAGAGGATAAAATTGGTTAATGAAATTTTTGGCTTGTAACCAAATATCTTCAACTTCAAAGGGAGTTAATCAACCATCAAGAGATATTTACAGTAGATTTCGGGCAAATGATGTACAGGGTAAATGGTAAAAATCATGTAGTGCGGGTATGTTGCCCGCGTAAATCTAACTCATAACAAAGGAAAGCACTGTATAAGATGTTTGACTTCAATAATATAATCGAATTTTCACACCTATATTGTGTAGAAATTTGTGGATTGCTAGTACCAACAAATGTACTAGCAAGTTTACAGCCAATAATTTTTACATTCTTCCATCGACCCAAAAAAGAAATTAACTTCATGGCATTAGTAGCCAGTTTTTATGCTTTAATAATTATCCTTCATGTCGGAAGCTGGTTTATTGTTGGAGTAGTTAGAATCCAAACATTTATTCTTTTGTGGTTTGCTAGTTGTTGTTTAATAACGAATATTTGGGCAGTTATTCATGGTTCTAGTATGAGAGCAACTATTAAATTTTTACAACAGTTTATAGTTAAATTTATTAAGAGTATAACTATTCATCATCAACAGATTCTTCCAGAAACAAAATAATATTTTTCGCAGAATAGTGTAGAGATTATTCTAAGTTTTTCAGCAAAATACAAAGAATTAAAATCCTAGTAGTGATACATAGTAATGGTAAAAAAGATAGGGGCATGACAATTTTCCGACATGGAGAGCGAGGGAAAAACTCAAGAGTAGGGTCTGGTAAGTGGGAAAAATACTCCCATCACTCTACCTCCCTATCACCCTATTCCTATTGAACTCAAAAACGATTACTATGGAGGAATACCAAATCCTTACATTACACTCTCAGTCTATTTTTTTTGAGAAACTAGAACAACAACAGTAATATAACCTCTAATACTAAACCCCCCTGGGTCGAGCTTGATATCCCAGAAACATATAGAGACTACTTGCCCAAGCTCCTATAAAGGCTAAAAAATTTCCTAGAAGAGGGTTGGTTGTGAAGAGGGTAGTGGAAACTATGATGGAAGTGTAAGATAGAGAAGTCATCCAAAAAGCTAAATAAACTGCAAGGCAAATGTCTGCTACTCCTGCATAGAGTATTGCTCCTGGTTGTAGATTTTGCCACTTAAATTTTGACTATATTGGTACTAATAATAAAGAGGCGATCATCAGCCGGGAGGTAGCTATTACCAAACTAAACTCTACTCCACTCATTCCTGCAGATTTACTTGCCAATCTGATTAATACTGCACTATAGCAATCCTACGCGTGTTCGTGGCAAAAATCCTACTGCTTTTTAGGGAACAGGGAACAGGGAAGAGACAATAGGTAAGAGTTTCAAAAGTTTTATTTACTTTTTGATTTGTCGCAACCTATTTAGGATTGCTATAGTATATATTGCCAAAACACCGATAGTTATAACTAATATAATTAACCAATGAAAAGGTTTCATGAGTAAATAAAAAAATGGTATTATTGAGTTTATAGAATTATTAGTTGAGTATGCTCAAACTAACTATTATAGTTTTAATTATTCTTATAGGTTCTTCCCTTTGTTCTGCTACAGAAACAGCTTTACTTTCAATTTCTTCTATTAAAGTACAACAGTTAGCGCAGTCTAAAAAAACAACAGCATTAGCACTGTGGGAAATTAAGAAAAAAATTAACCGCCCCATTGCTACTGTTGTGATTATTAATAACATTTTCAATATTATTGGTAGTATATTAATTGGTAATATTGCAGCTTCAGTTTTAGGGAATACTTGGTTAGGAGTTTTTTCGACTATTTTGACGTTTTTAGTAATAGTTTTTGGCGAAATTATTCCTAAAACTTTAGGGGAACGCTATGCTATGCAATTTGCATCGACAGTAGCTTTGCCTGTACAGGGATTAACTTTTATTTTTACTCCGATAGTTTGGTTGATGGAAAAAATTACATCTCCTTTTACTCAAGGAAAAAAATTACCTACTACTAATGAAGCAGAAATAATGTTTTTGACCAGAATAGGATATAAGGAGGGAGTTATTGAAGGTGATGAAGCTGAAATGATTGGAAGAGTATTTCGCTTAAATGATAAAAGTGCATCGGATATTATGACACCTCGAATAGCGACTACTTATTTATACAGTGATTCAACTATAGCTGAGGTCAAGTCAGATATTATTAGTTCTCAACATAGCCGAATTATTGTCATAGGAGATTCTATTGATGATGTAGTTGGTATGGTATTGAAACATGAATTACTTAAAGGCATAATTGAAGGAAAGGAAAATCAAAAAATTGCTAATTTTATGCGAGATATTAGATTTATTCCAGATACATTGAGGGTAGATTTATTATTGAAAGAATTTCAGAAATATCGTCAACATTTGATGGTTGTTCTAGATGAATATGGGGGAGTGTCAGGAGTGGTGAGTCTGGAGGATGTTTTGGAAGAATTAACTGGTGAAATTGTGGATGAAACTGATCAAAGTGTAGATTTACAAGTTGTGGCAAGAATGAGAGGAAAGATAAAATTAAAGGATGAGTAATTTCAGTTACAGTAGATTTCGGGCAAATGATGTACAGGGTAAATGGTGAAAATCATATATTGCGGGCATCTTGCCCGCGTGGGTGTACCTTATAACAACGGAAAGCTCTGTATCAGTACCTCTGGGTTAAGTCAAAAGCGTGAAAAAATGTAGGGACGTTCTATAAAACGTCCCTACATAGATGAGAGAAAAGGTTTCTTGATGCTCTGAAAATTTGGTAAACTGTTGAGCATTTAAACCACATATTGTAACTTTTTCCAAAATAACCAAATTCTTACCTCAGAAATCACTAGTGATAAGTTTTGGTCATTCGTCTCAAAAAACAAAAACAGTTCCAGTGTCAGGAATTGACAGAAAGCTTGTCACCCCACGAGAGTTAGCGCTCTTGCTGCAATAGAATACGAAAAAGCTTGTCATTACCGATCGCTCCTACAGACAATTCTTCAATACTATTCAAAACCACTTTTGCTCCTGCCTCCAATAACTTACCAAGATAAACATATTGTCTTTCGTCACTTTTCTGCACATGAGGAGGTAATACACCTATTCCGACCCAAGTTCTCGATGGTGTTTGCTTACGAGCATTTTGCACTGTATACATATCCCCTACTGTATCACCAGCATAAATCACAGGTAGATTTTCAGGTAAACCATGTCGCTTTTCCAATTGCTTCACTACCGCAAACAACCCTATCGGGTTAGGTTTTCCCGGCGCATCTTCCATCCCTACCACCACGGGGGAATTTAACCCTAATTTTCCCTCCAAAATATAAGCTATTTCTGATCTCATTGCTCCACTAAAAAACCCCCAATACAACCCTGCTGCTGTCAAATGGTCAAAATAACTAGAACGTACTAACAAAGGTTCCGAGCAAATATAACCATTCCAGTTGTTCTCATCTACGCCCCGATAACGAGACTGAAAAAAAGCTACTAACTTTTGATAATCTAAATTCAGATTCTTCCGTTTTTGACCTTGAACCTCAAAATACCTATAGACTAACTCTCGCGAAGCTTCCCAGTCATTATTCCAAATTCCCTCAGACTTAAGCTCATCAATATCTGCCAAAGTAGGACAAAATGCGCCGGATGTAAAATGCTCTACCGTATTCGCGATCGCCCGCCGATAAGACCCACCCACGTCCCGAATCACACCATCAATATCGAAAACCAAAATTGCTTTATTCATCATCAAATTTTAATTTTTATGGTACAATAGAAATTTGTTTGTAAAGTTTAAAATTTAGCCTAAAATTGGCTCAGGAGGTAAATTGTCCAAATTTATACTAAAAGTAGTCTGGTTAGACGATAATGTAGCACTGGCTGTGGATCAAGTGGTAGGAAATGGCACTAGCCCTTTAACTTGTTACTTTTTCTGGCCTCGCAATGATGCTTGGGAGGAACTAAAAAATGAATTAGAAGCCAAGCATTGGATTTCAGAAGTAGATCGGGTGGCTCTCCTGAATAAGGCTACAGAAATAATTAGCTATTGGCAAGAAGAGGGTAGAAGACGACCACTTTCAGAAGCTCAGACAAAATTTCCAGACATAATTTTTACAGGTACTAATTAGGAAGTCAAAAGTCAAAAATTAAAAATTAAAAGTTAAAATCAACTTAGAATGTTATTGATAACACCTATTTTTCCAGTTTGAAGCAAGAACAGAAATAAATAGGCAAAAAACTAGATAATTTATAGATTTTATAGATTTTTGTATATTTCTGGGAACGGCAAATTGACTATCCTAACAATTAATCTAATTAGTAAAATCTGCTGATGAACCAGGAACAGACATTACCAATAAGTGACCAACTACCACTTGTAACTTCTCCAGCTATTCTCAAAAAAGCTATCTTATATAAGCTTGATAGCTATATTTCAGGTCGCGGCGAGTTGGTGCTTCCATGTCTGCCTGGTCTGCTGGACTATTACATAAATGTCGTAGAGAAATTATTTTATGATTTGGGTAGACCAATGTCCACAGAAAGACAACAGCAGTTGCGTCAAATAATAGAAAGGAAGTTGGCAGAAGGATATAATATTTCTGCAACTGCAATGTTAGTTATTCAATATGAATTGGTCAAACCTCCACAAAAAGGTATGGCCTGTCAAGTAACTATTCGCACTTCAACTTTAGGGGAACAGTATAAATTTTGGGTAGAAAATAGAAAACCTCCTTTATTTGGTTCCTACCCTGATGCTAAGGTATTAGCAATTGCAGCAGAATTTGTAGAAAACTCTACTAAAATATTAGATATAGGGGGAGGGACGGGTAGAAATGCTTTACCTTTGGCGAGAAAGGGTTACTATGTTGATGTTTTGGAGTTAACGCCTGCTTTTGTTGAACAGTTACAAAAAGCGATCGCCACGGAAAATTTATCAATGAATGTGATAGAGGGAGATATTCTCGATCCACTGACAAGGTTACGACCAGCTTTTTATCAGTTGGCGATCGCTACAGAAGTAGTATCTCATTTTCGGGATATAGATGACTTGCGGTTATTTCTAGCAAAAATGTCTGATGTTATTTGTTCTGGTGGTTTACTTTTATTTAATATATTTTTGACAGTAAATGAATATGTGCCAGATGAATTAGTACGAGATATGGCGCAGTTATGCTGGTCGAGTTTATTTACATCTGAAGAGTTGGCAACAGCGATGGAAGGTTTACCGTTAGTGAGTGTTTCTAATGAGTTAGTTATTGAATATGAACGTCAGCATTTACCGGAAACAGCATGGCCTCCCACAAGTTGGTTTGAAAGTTGGGTGACTGGTAGAGATGTGTTTCCTTTGGCGAATGGTAAACCACCTCTAGAGTTACGGTGGATATTATGTCGGCGGGTGTAGTAAACTATCAAGTGGGAGTTTTCAACTCTAGTGAGCATATCTTTATGTAGCGCGTGCATTTGGGAAAGTTATATTTCACTGATCAGGCACTTCCGGCTGCTGGCAAGGTACATATTTAGCAGGTAAGATGTCTGCACCATATATCATATATCTTGTGTATTTTTGGTAATTATTTCAAATGTTTAAACTACAATTATTGCCTTTGTGTAAGTTATAGTATATCCTTCCGAGGAAGGTCTTAGATGTTCTACGATACTAACATCTGCCTCCCATAAACCTAGTTTATGATAAGACTCTACTTGCAAGGGCAAGCGAATTTGATTTTATTTTATACCATTTCTCAAAAAATTTTTAACTCGTATCTTGAGCAGGTAGGGACATTGTATGCAAAGTCCGAGATAGAGAAGTAAACATAAGAATAATTAGTATTAATTTAGCTTAAATTAGTAAAAAGGTTATTCTTTTTGCGTTAATTACTTAATAACTGAAGTGTTATCTAAATAAAAAAATGAAAAAAATTATCAAAACTGCAAAAGTTTTTCTCTCTACTTACTACGCCTATATGTTAGAATATAGAGCGGAATTGTTCTTATGGTTATTATCATCTTCTTTACCTTTTATTATGATGGGTATTTGGATAGAAGCTGCAACTCAAGGTGAATTTCCATTAGATCAATTACAGTTCTCTCGTTATTTCTTGGCAGTATTTATTGTCCGATCTGTAACTCCTATTTGGGTAATTTTTGACTTTGAAACAGCAGTAGTTGAGGGACAGTTATCTCTTAAATTATTACAACCAATAGATCCAGTTTGGCATCATATAGCAGGTCATATTTCAGAAAGATTTGCTCGAGGAATTTTTCTTTTAGGTTTAGTATTATTATTTTTTGTTCTCTATCCCCAGGCATTTTGGGTTCCTAATTTGGGTAATTTTTTGTTATTTTTAATATTAGTGTTAATGGCGTTTGTCTTGCGATTTTTAATTCAATATACATTAGCTATGTGTATGTTTTGGACTGAAAGAGCTACCGCTATCGAGGAACTTTTTCAATTGCCTTATATATTTTTATCAGGAATAACTGCCCCACTAGAAGTATTTCCAGAATTAGTACTTAAAATAGTGTTTTGGACTCCGTTTCCTTATCTGGTTCATTTTCCTGCTTCTGTATTAGTAGGGTTTCCTGTAGATATTACCCGTGGGTTATTAGTTCTTTTGGTTTGGAGTGCAATATTTTTTGGGTTAAACCGTTGGTTGTGGCGACTGGGGTTAAAGCAATATTCGGGGATGGGTGCTTAGAACCAAGATTTTCTATAAATAACCAGTTCTATTGCTACTTTACCCTGGCAACGTCGATGTTATCTAGCTACACTGGCATACGCAGTCGAACTGACCGCCATAGCTAAATATGGTGGTTATATCATGTCCAGATAATTAGTTAGGACTTACTCATGAACACCATTGCTAGGATGTGTTTTGCTGACGCCAAGCGGAGCGAACGCTTCGCGACTTGAATTGCGCACATCGTAACGCATCAAGGCTTTATGTATATTACCTTGGCGTAAGTCCTGTTGGTGCTAATGGTGGAGTTGGTAAGCGAGTTGTATCTAGACTACTGAACCGGGGTTATCAAGTACGATCGCTGGTTCGAGATGCGAAAAAGGCTCAAAAAGTTCTTGGTAAAAATGTTGAAATAGTAACTGCCGACATTACTCAGCCAGAAACCCTCACTCCTGAGATATTCAAAGATGTTAGCAAAATTATCTGTTGTACAGGTACGCGAGTCCAACCTGCACAGAGAGATACCCCAAACCGGGAGAAATATTCTCAAGGGGTCAATTTTTTTATGCCAGAAGTTATTGAAGACCCTCAATTTGTGGAATACGAAGGGATGAAAAATCTAGTGGCAGCAGCAAAATCACAACTACAACCAAGTAACAACAAAATTCTGTTTGATTTCAAAAACCCCACTCAAGATCTCAAAGAAACCTGGGGTGCATTAGATGATGTTGTTATGGGGGGAGTTAGCGAAAGTTCAATTTGTCTTACAGATAGTGGCGCTCTTTTCTCCGGTAATGTCTCTACAGAGAACTCTGGTGGTTTCGTATCTGTCCGTACTCGCAATTTTGACCCCCCAATTAATTTATTGGGGTCTGCTGGTATAGAACTTCGGGTGAAAGGAGATGGCAAACGCTATAAATTTTTCCTGCGCTGCGAAGATAAATGGGATGGGGTTGGTTATAGCTATTCTTTTGATACCGTTTATAATATCTGGATAACTATTCGCATTCCATTTAAAGATTTAATTCCAGTATTTCGTGCTAATGTTGTGGAAAATGCTCAACCTTTTAATCCTAATCAAATTTATTCTTACCAATTAATGTTGAGTAAATTTGAATATAACCGAGAACTTAATGCTAAGTTTGCACCAGGATTTTTTCAGTTAGAAGTTGAGTATATTAAAACTTATGGTGGTGACCAATTACCTAAGTTTGTTTTGGTTAGTTCGGCGGGTGTAACTCGTCCAGGGCGACCAGGATTAAATTTAGATGCACAACCTCAAATAGTGCAGCTTAATGATCAATTAAAAGGTTTATTAAATTGGAAATTCAAAGGAGAAGAGGTTGTTCGTTCTAGTGGTATTCCTTATACTGTAATTCGACCTTGTAGGATGACTGAACAACAGGGTGGTCAAGCTTTAATCTTTGACCAAGGGGATAATATTAAGGGTATTGTTAGTCGGAATGATATTGCTGAACTTTGTGTTAAGGCTTTAGAAGAAAATAGAGCTGGCAATACAACTTTTGAGGCGAAAGGAGATCAGGAAAATCAAGCAACTGCTGAAAATTGGGAGAGGCTATTTAATGGTTTAAAGCTTGATGGTAAAAAGTCTCCTCTGACAATTTAAATAGGTAATGGACATCTTTAATAATTCATCCCAGTTGTTACCTACCTACGAGGGTGGTGCGTTACGCTGTCGCTAACGGACCCTACGAGTATTATTGTCGGGTGCTTGAGACGGCTTAAATTCAAACTATGAAAAAGATTCGACAATTCGTTGTTACCTACCTACGAGGGTGGTGCGTTACGCTGTCGCTAACGCACCCTACCAATATTATTGTCGGGTGCTGGAGACGGCTTAAATTCAAACTCCTTTATTAAACTAAAATCTAAATTAGAGCAAGCTGGGTTTTGAGATGCCACAACTTCAACAAGAATTGCTTGACCGGCAAGTTCTCCTTCTGGGCTAAATTTAAGATTTTGTCCAGAGGTTTCATCAGGTGGAAGATTTACTTCTTTAAGTTTTGCCAAAACTTTAGACCTTGTGGGATCATCGCCAGAATTAGATAAAGCAGAAATAAAAGCCTTAGTTGCATCATAACTGGTAGCAGTGCGCCAGCCAACCTCTCCTCCCCACTGAGCTTTTGCTCGAGCTACAAACGGTTTTGCTGTGTCTAATGTTTTATGCCACGGTATTGACAAAATCAAACCTTTAAGTGCTTCCCCGCCTTTGTCTAAGATATCGCAATTATAAAAACTATCGCCAGCAATTAAGTTTAATCTTTGGCTTTCTGGCAATTTATAATTAGCTTTAGCAATCTCTATTGCTAAGTCAATTGTTCCTATGTTTGCAAATAGCGCCCCCGCTTCAACTTGGTTATTTGCGGCAACCGAAACTTCTTTATCGAGATCAAAAGACGGTTGTTTCAAATCTATACTTTTAACCTTTATGTCAGGCTTCAAAATTGTTAAGTAAAAATCAAAAAATCCATTTATACTTTGACTAAATGAACTTTCTTTGTTATAAAAAATTACCATCTTTTCTATAGATCGAAATTTGACATATTCAGCTAGTTTTTTACTCGCTACAGAGTCATCAATCACCGTTCTGAAAAAAGCATCACCTTTCAATTCTATACTTGTGCTAGTAGAAGAGATAACTGCCAATTTTTCTTTTTCATATACTTCTAATGCTGCCTTAGTAGCATCACTAGAATTATGTCCTATTACTCCTAAAATGTCTTTATCTCTGACTATTCCTTGAGCTACTTTTGGAGATATTTCATTATCATTACTATCATTGGCAATAATAATTTCCAGTAAGCTAATATTTTCGGAGAAATAGTACTCTCGGTTATATTCATCTTGTGCCTGAGCAACACCTCGTAAAATTGCTTTAGCTCTTTTACTGTTCCTATCTGCTGGCACAACTACAGCTATTTTTAGAGGATTATTATTATTCTCGCGAGCTAGGGAATTGTTATAGTAAATCAATGGCTCTGGGTCGTTGCGATTAGAATTTCTAAGTTTGTCAAAACAATTAACTGCTTCTTTGTAATTAGACTTTTTAAATTTGTTATTACAAATTAAAAATTGATCATTATCATCTTTGTTATTATACTTATCAAATATTCTTTGCTCGCCACTGCTAAATCTTTTTCTTTCTAGCTGATCTAGCTCTGATTTTCCGAGTATAAAATCTGGACCTTGTTTAGTTCTTAATCCCCAAAATATTCCTATTCCAATCACTAAAGGAACTGCTAAAGCTGCTGTCAAAATTACATTACGAATTGGAATTGCTTTAGACTTCTTATTGCCATGAACTTGAGCATTTTCTTTGTCTTTAAGCTCTTTCAGTTTCTCTTGAGCTTCCATATTGTATGGTTC
>JAKQYF010000020.1 GCA_023356535.1 Trichodesmium sp. MAG_R03
TTCAGTTTGCCATGAAATTTAGCTATTTTTAGCCTGGCTTTTTCATATCCTTTAGAACCCTTAGTTTTTTTAGATAATGACTTACTTAGTTTTCGGTACTTCGAGCAGGGCTTTTTCATTCTCCAAAATTAGTAGTCAATTTTTGGAGAAAAGTTATGTTTTTTCCTCCCTAATCTTACTCAATTCTAATTTAATTGATTCTGATTTTTCCGGAAAACAACTTTCTCTATTTTTTGAACTTAAAAACTTAAGCTCATCCTTTTCAAACAAGAGATTATCTTTTTATTCTCATTTGTTATCCGATTTGTTTTTACTAAAAACATATTTTTATTGTCTATTTAAGTAGAGAATGCTAAAATTTTCTCCCAATTATTTCCTAACCAATATATTCCTTGTTTTATTTATTGAGTCAAAACCAAAACTTCGGTAAACATTCATAATTATTGTGTACAAAAGTGACAGATTTCGAGCTGCTTGTAGTTCTTTTATCTTTGATTTATCTTCATTAAAAATTACATCTTTTACCCAATGTACTTGATTTTCTATTAACCAATGTCCTCTAATTTTGGCTGCAATTTTTTTTGATGGTAATACTTTACTACTAATATAATACAAAGTTTCTTCAGACTTTTTATTTCCTCTTATTCCTGTTCTCTCTACCAAGATATTGCTTTGAATCTGAGGATAATTTTTATGTTTAATCTTTTCGGCTTTAAATACACTAATTTTTCGCACTTATTTGGCGCCCATAACTTTTGTCTATTTCTTGATATTTACTGATAGGCTCTTCTACTTTTGCTAAGTCTTTTAAGGGATTAAATAACTTGATTTGGTTGGCTTTTACTGTAATTAAATAATCATTTTTACTTTCAATTATCATCTGAGTTGTTTGTTTATTGCGGCCCAAGTGCATCCAAAGTAAATGTCTTATTCTCTAAACCGCTATCTCTTATCAGCTATTGCACTTGCTTGATTTCTGAACTTTTTTTACTTTCAAATGTTTTTGATTTAATAATTAGTTTTGTCTCCAGACTAAACCCTGATACTATTACTAACATATTTTGTCCGTTTTGTTCATAATTGGTCAAGGTATTTTTTAAACTTTTCCCATCAACTGCAATCCAATCCTCTTGATGCTCTGAATCATTAGCTGATATTATTGCATCAAAAATTAATTGTATCTCTGATTCTTTTACTCCCATCATAACTCTCCTAATCGTACTATATGAAGGTAATTTTTTTGAGGGTATATTTAAGATATTTATTAGTTGCTCCTGATTGTTATTACTAAACATTTCTATTTATTTCTAACTACTATTGCCTGTTAAAATACTGAAAACTATTATGCTTAATACTAGCCAAACTTCATGTCTTTTACCCTGATTTTGGCGGAAGTCCTTGACTTTTTTCAACCTCTCAAGTATAGTATTAATCATAATGTATTTAAAATAAAAGTTAAGTGCTATTTTTTGATTTTATCAAAAAAAAAGAGCGCTTTTATTTTAAGAGCGATCGCTCGATCTGGAAAAAGCCCTGGTACTTCGAGCATTCGTTTCTTTAGTGGTTTTGGTCCATCATTTTTTTTTACCCTGTACGGACGTTGCATGAGGGATCGATTGTCAGACATAAACCAGAGCCCGGTAAAGTCATCCGGTTCTTAGGGGCGAGTGCTTAATTTATGTTTTTCCCCAACAATACAATAATCAAAACTATGGATCTTTGTAGCTATTAAATTTATAGTTATCTGGAATGGTGCCAGTCGATGCAAAGCTAGATTCCAGAAGGAGTAGGTGGAATTAGTAGGATTAGTAGCCACAAGCAAAATATCCAAGTCATCAGTGCGGATAGTATTTACCTACTCAGATAGATTTCCCGATCAATTTTTGGACAAATCTACCTTTTGACATAAAACCACCACCATATCATTTGTTATAGAAAAATAATATAGCACTATTTCAAAGTTATGTCTATCTAAATTTTCCAGAATAGAAATAAAAGTAAAGGTATCCTGTTGAAAGCTTAATTTATCCATCAATATTCCCAAACTAATAAAGATAGCTTTGGGAATTAATACTGTAGTTGGTGCGCCAATTTTATTCAGGGGATATGTCATTAAGTTGAAATCTAATAATAAATCTCTTCCTAATTGAATAGTTTTCAGATAAGACCAATCTTTATATAAATTTTGGGTGCCACAATAAGCAGCTACACAGGCAGAATTATCTTCTACTCCTGGTTCTAAAATTAGGCTACGGCAAGAGAAAGCTCAGCCTACTTTTGGATCTGTTTCTGCTAGTTTGACAATTTCTTCAATACAGTTCGGTTCAAGCAAGTCATCCTGAAAGAGAAATTTAATATATTTACCTTTTGCTAAATAAATACAGAAGTTTAACCTGCCGACTCAGCCAGAATTCCGATGACAAATCATCTGAAAGTTTATTTGGGGATTTTCTGATTGTAATATTTTGACTATTTCCATAGTTTTGTCGGTGGAGTTATCATCATAAATTATGACTTCTAGGTTGGAGTATGCTTGGGAAATGGCACTATTGATGGCAGCTATAATAAAATTTTTCTGTTGTAAGTAGGAATGCAAATACTGACAAGTAGAGATTTCTTAAGAGGAGAAGGTTGAGATAATTTTGTAGCTGGAATATTGGTGAAACTTTCGGTAATGTTGGCAATATATTCTAGGGAAGTTTTGATTTTTTTACCGATGGTTTCTGGGCTGAGTAATAGTAAGATTACTATACCCTTATAAATATAATCAAATTATTGGTAATAAACTTATTTCAATCAGGACTTACACAGTACCACTATATATCGTTTATAATTTAAGCATTACATTGGATATTGTCAATATCAGGAAAACTTTCAATCAGACCTAATGACTCCAGCTACATTGTATTTTTCAGAAACTTCTGTTTATCAAGAATTACTCAAATTTATTCCCGCCGATGCTAAAGTTATTTTAGAATTAGGTTGTGGTAATGGCACAATAGCTTCTCAATATAAACAGATTAATCCTCATTGTCGTTATATTGGTATCGAATCTAATCCCAAGTTTGCTAAAAATGCTGCTGCAAAATTAGATGAAATTTTAGTGGGAAATATCCAACAAAATATTCATACTTTAAAGATCTCTCCAAAAACAGTAGACTGTCTAATTTATAGTTGGAATTTAATGGATATATCTAACCCAACTGAAATTTTGAAATACTGTCAAAGTTTGTTAACAAATGATGCTCAAGTCTTGGTAATAATAGCAAACTTACAGTATTGGCACAGAATTATTAATTTACTCAAAGGTAATTGGGAAAACTCGGAAATAATTCGACATTGGTTGAGTCTGGAAAGTCTCAAATCAGATTTTGCTACAGCAGGCTTACAAATATATGAAGTACAAACTCGTGGAGAAAAGGGAGAGGAATTTGAAAAGTTTCTCCAACTTAGCGAACCTCTGGTTGATGCTTTGGGTTTAGATAGAAAAAAGTTTGCTACTCAGACGGCTGCTGAATATTTCATTGTACGTGCTACCAAATCTCTTATTCCTCCCCGGAGGTTATTAATTCAAACCCTAATTATGGAGCCGAAAGCTTGTGGTACTGTGAGAGTGTTGGAACCTGATAGGTTTAGTGCTACTATTGCTGGAGTCAGAACTATTTCTACTGTTAAAACTGCTGATTTGAATTTAGGGTGGCCTCAAGAGGAAAAGGTATTTATTTGGCAACGCACAATTTTAAGTTATCCCTCTGACTTCCATAAACTTAAGTCTTTACTGGAAAAGAATTATCTGATAGTAGCTGAAATTGATGATAATCCTTTACGTCGTCCTGAATATGCTGAAAATAATTATCTTAGTTATCGTGGCTGTCACTGTGTTCAAACTTCTACTGAGTCTCTAGCTAAATTTTTACGTCAATATAATCCCAACGTTATAGTTTTTCCGAATCAATTAGCTAAAATACTACCTTTATCTGAGCAAAAATTACCCCATGATAGCTATCCTAGCATATTTTTTGGGGCTATCAATAGGGAACTAGACTGGAAAGAAATTATGCCAATAATTAATCAAATTTTGTCAGATCATCACGATAAAATTAGAGTTAAGGTAATACATGATGAGTTATTTTTTAAAAGTTTAAATACAGCTAATAAAGAATTTTATCCATTTTGTGCTTATGATCAGTATCTGGAGATACTGGCAAGTTGTGATATTGCTTTATTACCTCTAAATGACAATCAAATTAATCAAATGAAATCCGACTTAAAGTTTCTTGAATGTGCCGGTTATGGGGTGGCTGTGCTGGCTAGTCCAACAGTTTACAAAAATCCAATCATTGATGGTGAAACAGGTTTAATGTATTATTCTCTGTCAGATTTTGCCAAAAAATTTATCAAACTTATAATCAATAAAAATTTCCGAGAAAGAATAGTAAATCAGGCTTATAATTGGGTGAAAAATAATCGTTTACTTTGTCAATATTATCGTCAGCGCCGAGATTGGTATCTGCACATGAGCGATGAATTACCACGTTTAAATGAAGAGTTAAAAAATCGTGTTCCTGAATTGTTTTCTTGATGATTAAAAAAATGGATTCTTTATAATTGAGTAAACTATAGTAATCCTATTTTTATATTCTCCCAAATATTAGGGCTTTTTAGGATAGGGGTTTGGGTACAATATTTAATGGGCAAGAGTTTAGGAATTTATTTCTAGTTTTTGAATTGTCACAACCTATTTGGTATTGCCATAATGTTTTAACTCTTTTTTGTAGTTCTATAGTGTTGGAAAAAATGTATTTTTTTTTACATAAAGCTGCAAAAGAAAATTATCAAATTAGTGAATTTTGTTATTCCCTATTTCTAATTTACTAATTAATTCAAGAAAAAGGAAAAATGCGAATATTATTTACAATTCCTCATTTTTTTAACCCTGAAGGTAGCGGAAAACATGGTTCTTTACGCAAAGATCCACAAACGCGCAGAATAGCTCTTACTACTTGTTTAACTGCATTGAAAGCCTTATACGGTAAATATCAGTATATGATTGATATAAGCAGATACCAAGCTATTCCTGCTAATCAAAACAATGGAAATGATGTGGATATTATTGTTTGCACAACTCAAGGTTTTCATCTATTATCTCAGATTCCTTTGGCCTCAGATTTTCTGATGCACCACAACACTCATGTGGAACCCATGTTATTAGGATTTGAATGTCAAGCTGTACTTAAATCATGTCTAGGAAAGTATGATTATTATTGTTATTTAGAAGATGATTTAGTTCTACACGACCCTTGGTTCTTTGTAAAATTAAAATGGTTTAATCACCATACAGGAAATGGTAATTTACTTCAACCTAATCGTTATGAAATTTCACCTTTGGGGACTTTGCAAAAAGCTTATATAGATGGAAATTTAAATCCAGAAATAACAGCTAAATTTCAAAATATCCGAGAGCAACCTCAACTAAAGGGCAAAATTATGGACAAGTTGATTACTTTTCACAAAACTTATAACCCCCATTCTGGTTGTTATTTTTTGAATGCTGAACAAATGGTGGAATGGGCAAGTAAACCTTATTTTTTGGATAGAGACACCAGTTTTATTGGTCCGTTAGAAAGTGCTGCGACTTTGGGAATTATGCGGAGTTTTAGGGTTTATAAACCTGCTGCTGCTGATGGGAGTTTCTTGGAAATTCAACATTTTGGTACTACGTTCCTGAGTTTAATTGGTAATCAAATATCACTCTTGGAAAGACAAGTTCAGGGTAAAGAAACAACTCAGACTGAAGCTAAAAATCAAGGGAAGGAAGAAGTAAAAACAGAAACTCAAGCTAATTAGGGTTTGCTCTTTCTTGTCTTTTTTAAGGAGAAGGGGAGTAGGGGAATAGAGAGTAGTTAGGAGGAACAGGAAATTTATAGAAGAGGTAGTTGGATATATTTGTCTCTTAATTTTTATGCCATGGTTAGCCCAAAATACTAACTTTTCGATCTTGAAAGACTGAAAACCAGGCATTTTTGTTGACAAAAAAATGCTAAAACTTTTAACTATCAAGGCTTTTATATTTTATCAGCAAGCCCTAATTAATATTAAATCTTCAATTATGAACTTGAAGGGAGAAAGGAAAACTCATGGAACCCAGAAAATTTTTGTGAACTAATGAGAGGAGAAAGGGTAACAGTTAGAATGGTCATTCTACCTTTTCCTATTGTCTACCCTGTCTCTCTTTTCCCATAATTATGAGTGTTAACAATGCACAGTAGAAAGTTGTCTACTGAGGGGGGTATATCCCAAAGTCTATAAGAAAATCTTATAAACTCTTCTTTTGCTACTTATGTTGCCTTGGTTGTCGGTGCTCAGAGAAGTTAATTGGCAAGACCCTGGCGCTTCTTTAACTTGTAGGGTTATGAGCTCTCATAGTAGTCAGGCGCCAGCACCTCTAACTACTCTACTTGTGAGATTATAGCATGATTAGTAGCTTTGAATCCCAAACTATCAACCCCCAAATCTTGGCACTCAAACAGCTATTTCCTTCAGGCAGAAACAGCCTGATCCCAGAGGGAGGTTGTTTTAGAACCAATTTCTTTGAGAACCTTTTTTAATCGATGGGATTAGATGATAAAAATATCGCTTGCATTGATATCTGGATTGCCGTTAAGACGAGCAATAGTAATAACTTCATCACCATTACCACCACTACCATCGGGATCGTATTTTAATAGACCAGAATCTATTCTCTTATTATCTACATTTAAAGGCTCAATCTCGTAGATAATTGTAGGATTATCACTACTAGCATTATTGTCATAGTTCTTACCTGGGTCAAGAGCGAGAAAATCAGCATTACGAATAACTTGGTCTGCTTTAGAGTTGGCTAAACGAAATCCAGCATCACTAAGTAATATTCGATCGTCATTGGGATCAAAGTCTACGATAACGCTCGATTTAGTAGTTATACTGGCTTCAAAGAAAACAAAGCTATCGTTTCCTTCACCACCAATTAATGAGTCGCCTATACCGTTAATACCTGCTGCAATATAGTCGTTACCAGCACCACCAATAATTGTATCTATTCCTCCACGACCAAATATAATGTCATCCCCTGCACCAGCAACAATACTATCATTTCCGCCTTCATTGGTATCACCACCAACAATAGAATCATCACCAGCTCCAGTAACTAGGGTGTCATCTCCAAGACCACCACTTAAGGTGTTACTACCTAGAGTATCTTCTATCGTGAATGAAAATAAAGTATCTGTCTGAAATGCAATGATAGTGTCATTACCTTCTTTATCACCTATTAACTTATCGTTAGTTCCTCCAAACTGAATAAAGTCATTGCCTGTACCACCATCAAAGAAATTAGATACCCCACTACTAGTATTACCTAATAGACTGTCATTACCTGCACCACCAATCAAAGTGATTTGAGTAGGAACACTACCTAAATCTACACCAGTAGCATCTATGGTGTCATTACCTGCACCACCATCTCCCTGATTGAATATACCAGACAAGAAGTCATTACCCTGACCTCCGATCATTGTATCAGTTTGAGATGCTGCTTCTAAAGTATCATTACCTACACCACCATCTAATCTATTTTGACCAGAAGAACCTCCATCAAAGAGAGTTACAACAATGGAGTCATCACCTGCACCACCAATCAAAGTATCCTTTGCACCTTGGCCTTTAAGAGTATCGTTGCCAGCTCCACCATCTAAAGAATGTCTACTACTAGAATCAGATTCTATAAACCCACCTTGAATAGAATCATCACCTTCACCACCTAATAGAGTAGACCTTTCTATTGACAGATTAGTAGTAATTTGGTTAACGATTGTGTCATTGCCTTGATCTCCGCTTACACGAACTTGACTGCCAAAAAAATATAATGTATCGTCATCTTTACCACCATAGATTGTATCCCTATTGCCCAAAGCTACAACTAAATCTGCATCTCGGTTTGCAGAAATAAAGTTCCTATCATATTTTGTACTAGGTTCTAGTGTATCTAGATTTTCCTGCTCTAGATTTGGTAATTCTTGCTCAGATGGAAAACTAATAGTATCTGAGCCTTTACCGCCATAAATACTATCTCTTGTGCCTATGAAGATCGTATCATTACCTTCATTGGCAGAGAACCAGTTATCACTAATAATGCCTCGGAGAAAGTCATCTCCAGCACCTCCATAAAGACTAGTGCGGGAAGCAGCTCTTAAGGTATCATTACCTCCGTTTCCAAATCCAAAACCTGATGCAGCGTCGAATACTAAGGTGTCATCTCCACTACCACCTTCTAGAGTATCAGGTTGACCAGAGTTGCCAATGCCAGATGGACCCTGAGAACTTAGAGAATCGTTTCCACCTCCACCTCGAACTGAACTACCTCCTTGGGTAGAAGTCGATATTGTGTCATCTCCACCAAGAGCTTCAATTGTATCAGGTATCTGGCTTCCTACTGCGTCCTGACTGTAGTTATCGTCTCCATTAGTTAATCTAACCATACCGTTTCACTCCTCTACATCTATTAATATTTATGGTCAACTGTTCTGTTTGGTTATACCACTTAAGAACAGAAATAATTTTATATTTGGCTGTAGTTTAGCCTGTTTATCTAGAATAAGTCTAGCCTTTTTAACTACAAAAATTACTAGCCAAAGTTGGCCCTAACTACCTGCCTATAGATTTACTCTTATTGACTTTAAAGTACAACTTAGTATTTATTCTAAGGCAGCATATTTTTAACTTAATCCCCATCCAAGTACCAATCAATTAGGTAGTTTGGTGTTCCACAAAGCTACACCTTTAACCAACCATAGCTAAATTGCTATTCTTAGCAAAAAGTTGCTTAGCATTAATCGCGGAAAACTGCCTGCTACTATAATCAAATAGTCTATTATAACTGTTGTACAATACCTGCACAACTTGGTCGGCAAAGCCAGGAAAAACTTCGTAATCTCAGTCAAAGAACTTGATTCCTGCTTCAACCTAGGACCTCGGCCTACAGTTCACAGGCCTAACTTTTGGATACGGCCTACCATACTAAATTGATTAACTTCCCCCTATTGAGAGAGCACAAAAAAGTTTAGTCTTTGGAAGACGGATGTCTTCCTGTGGAAGCTATGTAGGACCAAGAGAGTTTTCAGATTCTCAAACCCTAACGGTTTGAATTTGGAAACCTACCCCATAAGTAACAGCATTGGTGTTGCCTACTCTATTAATTGATTATAGTTTATAGTATTAACATTATTGGAGGACGAGATTAATTAATTTTAGGTTCCCAGATAGGTCAATTTTGAAGATAACTAGAATGTGGACAAGGTTAGAGATGGTTTTTTCTCTGTACCTATAGTTGGCGTTAGGGTACGATTGGCAACTTGATTAATTAGTTCTAAATGTTTTACCAATAAATTTGATAGATTATATCGTTCTAAGACTGTTTGACGGGCTTTAACACGGATTTCTGCCATACGGGTTGAATGATCCAAGACTTCTTCGATACGGTCAGCTATCTGTTTGGGAGAAAAAAAGTCTACTAAGAGGCCATTTTCCCCATCTTTAATAACTTCCCTGACTGGTGCTGTGTCTGACCCCACAATTAAGCAGCCAGTTGATAAGGATTCAATCATTGACCATGATAGTACAAAAGGCCTAGTTAAGTATACATGAACATCAGATGCTTGAATAACTTTCAAATATAGTCCGTATGGCAATGAGCCAACAAAATGAACTCGCGATAAGTCCAAGGGGATTTTTTCTAGCATCTCTTGTTTGTAAGTTTTACCATTGGGTAAAGATTTACCATAGCAAACTCTCTCGGAACCTACCACTACTACATGACAGTTTGGCCTCCTTTCTTGGAGGTAGGCGATCGCTTCGATAAATTCTGGAAAACCACGATAGGGTTCCATTCCTCGTGCTACATAGGTCACCAGTTCATCTACTCCAGACAAGTCTAAATTGGGTAGCACCAATTTTGCCCCAGGATTAGGTTGGAAATAGTTCGTATCTACCCCATCATGAAGAACAGATAGTTTGCCTTGAAGTTCTGGGGGAAATTGGGACCGCTGCCAGTGTGTAGGAGATAATCCCCAATCACAAGAGTACAAATCTATTAGAATAGGGGCATTTTTTATCCTGATTCTGGCCATATCATCTACTGTTAGGGGTTCTGCGGGGTCAAAATCTGCATCGGAATTCTGAGAATGATAGAACCACTCGAAGTAGCACAAAATCGGAGTTCCTGGAAATGCTTCTTTGACAAATAAAGTTGGTCCCCAGCCAGAATGGCCACAAATTACATCTGGCACAAATCCCTGGGCCTTAAGTTGTTCTGCCATTCTAAATACGGCTTGTCCATATATTACTGCACTTTCTAGAGGGCGCACATAATGGTGAGTTTCTGGACGGGGTTCCCGACTGGGGTTGAATAGTGCTTTGTAAACTCCTGGTATTTTCCATTCTGGACGTTCATTTTTTGTACCAAATACCACTTTATTTTCTGGATTTGCTCCTAAAGCAGTAACAATATGACGATATTGGGCTGGAAAATTCGGGTGCAGAAATAAGGCTTTCATAAGTTTGATGATTGTAATTTAATACTAAATTACTAGAAACTTCCAAATAAAAAACATACAACTACCCTAAATTCTAAATTGACAAATTCAGGTAAGTTGTTGTGCATTGAAACGACTTATTGTTATGCACCTTGTTCAAAGAAAAACCCTGATAAATTCTACTTGCTAAAGGTGCATCTTAAATGGGTATTAGCTGAGTAAGGGGTAGGGAATAGAGACAGGGAAACAAACAGGTCTAGTTCAAAAAATGATTTATTTTTTCCTATTTTCTTAATTGTTAATTATTTTCAGGTGCTTGACAAATCCAAACACAATCTCTAGGAACTGAGTTAATATCTTTATGAATAATTTGGTAATTAAGATAGGAAAGAAACTTTTCCATTATTGTGTCTGTCATTACTGAGTGGGCTGTACCATTTCGTTTACCCATAAGATTTTTATCCCAATCTTTGATAAATCTTTGCCAGCCTAAATTACTAAGAGTATTTGTGTGATGAAAAATACAAAGCTTTTGCCCTTTTAATTTGGCAGGAATTTTAGTTAAATAATTGAAAATATCTCTAGGCTCTAAATGCACCATTGTGTCGTAGCAAAAGCAAATATCTGCTACTTGTGAGTCAATTTCATTTAATGTTATTCCGTCAACTTTAACATATTTTATTTTATCTTCACCAAGTCTATTCTTAGTAGCATTTAACATAAAATTGGAAATATCAGCACATATTAATTCTTGGCAATATTTGAGCAACAATGCTGCGGTTCTTCCCCCTCCAATTCCTATCTCTAATACTGTGTCTTTTGGTTTTATATATGGTACAATAAATTTTTCTTCTATTAATTTTTCATACTCTGGTAATGAGTTTGCTGCTCCGGCCGCTTTGCCTATCCATTCATCACCTACATAGGTTAATTCTGGGTAATATTCTTGCCATTTTTTTGCATATTCTTCCCAGGCGTTTTCATAATCAATAGTCATGTTATAGTTATGTTTTGTAAGTTTGTTAGCTATAACCATTTAGCTATCAGCTAAGTCTCTATGTGAAATTAATTACATATTTTGTTCCTAAATTATCAAGAACTTTTTTTGAGATCTTGAAGTAAGATGTTTCAGTTTTTGGGTATCCCCTAAGCTAAAAGAGACCTCTCCAAAAATGCCGATTTTGGAACCTCGGGGTAAGGGTTTTAGACCCTTTTCTGGATATTTCTAGTATGCATTTAAGATTCGTCTTCACAACTCAGAGGTCAGAAGCAAGTACATAATTCTGAGGTCCCTTCAGAATGTAAAACCCATTATACCAGTAGGTAGGCAACCAAAATATTTTTATTTTTTTTAATGCTACAAAAATGTCATCTCAATTAGGTATACTTAAAAATAGCTGCTCTAATTTATTTTAGATTGCTTTATCTCTCATTTGTCTAATTTTTTTCTATTTTTCCCTCTTCTTCCTTTTTCCTTCTTTATTCTTGCTTGATTCTACTATCTGTAACAAACATTTATGAAATTGGTATAACCCCTCCTAGGAATGGTCAGTCCAAAATACTGACTTTTTAAGGTTGAAGGACTGAAAACCAAGCACTTTTTTCTACAAAAAAAGCTAAGGCTTTTATGTTTCAATGCTTTTATATAGCTATGAGCACTCACATATTTGCATATTACTATCGTCTTTAAATGTAGTATAAATTTCTGTTACTATATACCGATACTTTCACATATATTACATTAAAAGCAATTTATATTATGCAAACATACCAGCGCACTTTGCTATATTTAATCAGCAAGCCCTACTTAATTGTGTAACCGCTTATTGCCAAGGGTTAATTGTTAGTTTATGAGGTTCAATGCCTCATAAACTAAACCCTATCCTGCCCCGCCTCAAGAAGACAGGGATGACCGCGATAGTGTTTTGAAATTTTCCACAGCAAAGAAAAAAGTTATTACCTAGCCTGATTACCTACTTGATTCTTGCAAAAGTTGAATGCTTACAAATGAATTCTCATATATTCAGCTAATTTTTGATTGTATGGTTGAAAATACTCTACTAATTCTTGATATATTTCTTCCTTGGGTTGTGAATAATTACCAGAATTATATTGAAGATATTTTTCTAAGGAATGTGAAGGTAGTTCCAAAAATTGAAATACTTTGTTCATAGTTTCTTGAGGGCAACTAAATAAGTTTTTACTTTTGAGTATGAGAAATTGTTCTTTGGGAAAAATGCTCATCCAATTTTGGAGTTGTTCAATATATTTGCCCCTTGCTAGATATGTATAATGTTGATGGTTAAAACTATAATATGTTCCTGTTTGAATGATTTTATTAACTTCTCCTTCTAAGCGAGTTGATTCGGTAGCGATCGCCTTTTTCAAACTTAAAGATTCACATCCTAATCTTACTTCATGGTAGTAATGAGAAATAGCTCTTTCTGCTGGATCCCTCAAAATAACAATTAGTTTAATCTGAGGATACTTCTCAAAAACTCTTTGAGCTACTAGAGGATGAAATAAATAGTAAGGACTTGATTCTCCAGTAATCATTCCTGGTTCTAATTCTGGAAATTGTGATTGATACCATTCTAAATCTTTATCAAAATTTAAGTCGAAATAATGAACTTCATGTTGTAAAGAGGGAGCAACTAATGGATGTTGGACTAAATAGTTATATAAGGAATTAGTACCACATTTTTGCCCTCCAATCATCAAAAAATGAGGTTTATTGCTGTTAATTTTTGTCATTGATATGGTTGTGAAATTGTTTATTAAAGTTCATACCAATATATTCATTTAGTTTTTGATTATATGGTTGAAAATATTTAATTAATTTCTGATACAGCGCTTTCCTTTGTTATGAGGTAGATTTACGCGGGCAAGATGCCCGCACTACATAATTTTTTAACATTTACCCTGTACATTATTTGCCAGAAATCTGCTGTATGTTTTTGAATCAATAAGCTGTTAACCCACATTCCGCACTTCAAATATACTACCAAGGTCTTTTCAACAAAGAAGGTGGATTACAGCCTCTGTTATTGCTAATAATTATTAATATTTTTTTGTAATATGTATTTTTGCTGACAAAGTTCATAGTTAGGATCTGCTGATCAAAAGTCTTTTTAAAAAAGCAGAGGAGTCGGTAGGGACTTTCATGCAACGTCCCTACATAAGAATAGGGAATGTATAGACTCAGGTAGTCGGATATATTTCTCCATTGATTTTTCGGGCATGGGAGCGCCCAAAATACTAACTTTTTCAGCCTTATTGGACCGAAAACTAGGTGGTTTTTTCGACAAAAAAAAGGCTAAGACCTTTATGTGTCAATCCTTTAATATTTAATCAGCAAGCCCTAGTTATTATCAGGCAAAGCTTTTAATGACCAGTCTGAAATACTACATTTTGATGTGGGGAATGTAAGTGTTAAGCATTTAAATGACGTATAATAGAAATAAGACAATCAGGAGAATACTGAAATATACCAGCTAAAGGGTATCTCAAGCTAGAGCAAAAAGAAAGACTACAAAAAGCTTTAAAAGAGGAAGAAAATGTAGAAATTAGGGAAAGGATTTTTATCCTACTGTTGTTAGATGATGGAAAAACCCAGGAGATAATAGCTAAATTTCTGGGCTGCGGGACCAAGAAAGTGTCCTATTGGTGTATTCACGGAAAGCCAGATAATCTGGAAAGTTTAAGAGATAAAAGATAGTCCAGATTACAAGCTAGTTGAATTGGTTTGGCATTCAGCCAAAGAGTATATTGCTAATCGTCTTTTCAAATCAATTGAAGAGTTAAGGTATGATTCCTTCCCTCTATGATTTTCTTCACTATTATATATTATTAACTTATATTAAGTACAGCTTCATAGAGAATTGGTATAAGGTTGCATCGCCGATAAAATTGTGATATTATAAGTTTAATAGTGGTTCTTGGAAAATATACATGATTTTTTATTCAACAAAGAAAGACTATATTGATCAGCAAAAATTTTCCCCCAAACCATTGTGGGCGATCGCCTAAAATTAATTATCATTTTCTGAAACTTTAACAAAACTATCAGTGTAGTTAGGTAGTATCGCCAAAAAAAATTGTGATACTGTATGTATTTATAGAGTTATTTAACTATGAAATTTAGTTACCCCAAACCAAATCCTGTAGCTACAAGCCAAATCAAAGAGGCAAATCTCTACGTGGCTTAAACCTCTCAACCTCCCGTAACTTCTGATAGATCTCCAGCTCTTCTTGACTAGGCTCCTTCGGAGTTACAATCTTAATCTCCACCAACTGATCCCCACGATCACCTCTCCCATCAGGATACCCCTTATTAGCAAGTCGTAAACGTTGACCAGAAACAACCCCCGCCGGCAACTTCATCTTCACCCAACCATCCAAAGTAGGGACCTCAATATCCCCTCCCAAAACTGCCTCCACAAGAGTAACAGGTAACTCGCAAAAAATGTCCACCTCCTGCAACTGATAAAAACCATGAGGAGCAATCATAATATTCAAATACAAATCTCCTCCACCAATACCTTGATTTCTCAAACGAATTCTTTGACCACTAATCATAGCTGCCGGCATATTTACCTCTATCGAGCGCCCATCTTCCAAACGTATTTTTTCAATTCCTCCCACATAAGCTTTTTCTAAAGGCAAAGTCAATCTAGCCTCAATATTCTTTTTTGGTTCTCGCTCCCTTGCTTTATACACAGCCTTTTTCTGGCCAGGGCGATAAACATTGGATGACTGAGCTTTTAGTTTTGTTGCTGTTTGGGGAGTCTTAACTTCCCGACGACGACCCAACAATTGATCTACAAAAGTATTAAAATCTGAAAAATCACTAACATCAACATCCTTGCCAGACTGATGTCCATTCCCAGAAAGATTATCTCTCCAATTTCTCAAATCAGGGACTCGTACCCCCATCTTACTGGCAATTCCTTTTGGTTTCCAATATCGAATAAACTTATCGTACTCTAAACGTTTCTCTACATCCGATAAAATATCATAGGCTTCATTAATATCTTTAAACTTTTCTTCCGCCTCTTTACTTCCTGGATTTACATCTGGATGAAATTGTCGCGCTAATCTTCTGTATGCTTTCTTAATTTCATCAACTGAAGCATCTTTATAAATATCTAGAATCTGATAATAATTCCGAAAGTTTTCCATCTGCTAAATTAAACTTATAAATAACTTATAATATAGTTTTAACTATAAATATTTTCTCTGACCCCTTGAAGCAAAATTTTACCAGATGTTATACCATTTCTCAAAAATTTTGCTATACTTGGAAGCTGGCAAAATTGCTTTTCTTCATAACCGAAGTTACCAAACATCAAGCATTTGCTGGAACGAATAATATTTATAAATATAAAATTCAGATATAGCAAAGTTTCTGGTAATTGGTATGAGACTTCTCGTTTAAAAGCCACAACATAGCAATTATAGCACTACGCAAATAGATGAGGACATTTGTAAATCTTATTTCTGGAGGGTTTTTGTAGGAAAAACTCAATCAGAAATTACTCTTAACTTTTGACTTTCAACTTGGGCGTAGCATTATACCAATTCAGTTAGGACATTATCAAATTCTCAGGGCCCAGTCACAGCAATAACTTAACTATTAACTTTTGAATATATAGCATTTCATCTCAGTTATATCTTAACTAACGACTGAGAAATTACCTCCTGCCCCATCTATAAAGATCCACAATAGTTATAGCCAATCATCATCATCATCCCAATCTTTACTTTGATAATAACGAGTCGGTCGATTAGAACTAACTCGGTCAGGAGGACGACTATAAACCCTACTTTCATAATCATAACGTTCCCTGGGCTTACGATCTTCGCCAGATATTGTCCGGCGTACAGATCCAAAGAAATCATCATCACTTTCTTCCGAGGTATAAATTGAAACTTCACGTTTCAAATCGTAGAGAGCATCTTGCAAATCAACTCCTACCTGATCAATACCGCGCTCATCATCCTGTTCCAAACTATCCCGCAGTTCCCTAATCAACATCTCAATGCGTTGACGATTTCTGGCCCCAAACTGCATACCATAATCTAAGGCTACCTCTCGCAGTTGTCGTTCCGCCTGAAAAGCCAAAGCCTCAGCCCGGTTACGCTTGTCTACTCGTTCCCGTTTGAGTCGGTCTGCTTCAGCAAATTTTTCTGCATCCCGAATCATCTGAGTAATTTCCTGCTGACTTAAAGTAGAGGCTCCTTGAATAGTAATGCTTTGAGTTCTACCAGTGGTTTTGTCCATTGCTGTTACCTGCAAAATACCATTGGCATCAACATCAAAAGCTACTTGCACCTGGGGCACACCTCTTGGTGCAGGGGGAATACCAGTAAGCTTAAATTTTCCAAGAGACTTATTATCAGCAGCTATTTCTCGTTCTCCCTGAATAACATGAATCTCAACTAAAGTCTGATTATTTTCTGCCGTAGAAAATATATCAGAACGCCGTACTGGGATCATAGTATTCCGAGGAATAAGTTTTTTCATTACCCCCCCAATAGTTTCTAAGCCCACAGACAATGGAGTCACATCCAACAGTAGCACATCTCGCACATCACCAGCTAGAATACCCGCCTGAATAGCTGCCCCCACTGCCACAACTTCATCAGGGTTAACTCCCTGATTTGGTTCTCTATCTATCAGAGAATAAACCAAGTCTTGGACAAAAGGAATGCGAGTTGAACCACCTACTAATACTACCTCATCAATCATAGAAGGAGTAATACTAGCATCTTTCAAGGCCATTTTTACAGGACGTCGGATTCTAGGAACTAAATCTTCACAAAGTCCTTCAAATTGGGATCTAGTTAGCCTAGTTTCCAGATGCTTAGGGCCATCTTCTGTAGCAGTAATAAAGGGTAGATTAATCTCTGTTACCCCAACTCCAGATAATTCAATTTTGGCTTTTTCTGCAGCTTCAGTCAGTCTTTGTAGAGCTTGACGGTCCCTTCTTAAGTCTATTGCTTCGGCCTCTAGAAATTGTTCAGCTAACCAGTCAACTACTCGTTGGTCAAAGTCGTTACCCCCTAATTGAGTATCTCCACTAGTAGACTTGACTTCAAATACTCCATCTCCTACTTCTAAGATTGAAACATCAAATGTACCTCCACCTAAGTCAAAGACAAGAATTACCTGATTTTCTGTATTTTCTAATCCATAAGCCAAAGATGCTGCCGTTGGTTCATTCAAAATACGTTTGACTTCTAAGCCGGCAATAGTCCCTGCATCGCGAGTGGCTTGTCTTTGGGAATCATCAAAATAGGCTGGTACGGTAATTACTGCTCCTGTTACTTCCTCTCCCAGATAACGACTTGCTTCATCTGCTAGTTTCCGCAGTATCATGGATGAGAGTTCTTCAGGAGCAAAATCTCGTTTCATTCGAGGACATTTGATTTTGATGTTGCCGTATTCATCCCGGCGTATCGTATACGGAACCCGCTTTGACTCTGGGGATAGTTCAGAGTATTTACGTCCAATGTATCGTTTGACTCCATAGAAGGTGTTCTGGGGATTCAGAACTATTTGCCTTCTGGCCATTTGTCCAACTATTCGTTCTCCTTCCTTTGTGAAGCCGACTACAGATGGTGTTGTCCGCATTCCTTCTAAATTAGCTATTACTATTGGTTTTCCGCCTTCCATGACGGAGACGACGGAGTTTGTTGTACCCAGGTCTATGCCGACTACTTTGCCCATGCCTTAGTTTATTTTTTTTTGTCCTTTTATTAATCCTATTGTGTCAAATTCTTTGGTATTTTGAGGATTGCCTCACCATCTTAATATATATTGACTATGTATTGGCCTTTTGTTTGAGCCTATTTCTAGCAAGCATTCTTACATTTTATTAGGATAATACAAATTTATTACTAATTTAAATTTTAATTCTACCATACTTAGTACTTTTCTGTCAAAACTAATGACAGAAATTAATTTTTAGAGAAATCAAAAATAACTTAATCAGGTCTTGCTGAATTTTGTAACAACTTGTAAAGTTATAATTAAGGAAAAAATAAGTAAATTTATTATTTTAAGAGGTTTTTACCAAATAAATGCGAGTAGCGATCGCCGGAGCCGGTCTAGCAGGTCTTTCCTGTGCTAAATATTTGACAGATATGGGTCATACCCCAATAGTCCTGGAAAGAAGGGACGTTCTTGGAGGTAAATTAGCAGCCTGGAAGGACGAAGAGGGAGACTGGTACGAAACTGGTCTACATATATTCTTCGGAGCCTATCCAAATATGTTACAGCTATTCAAAGAATTGAATATAGAGGATAGACTGCAATGGAAAGACCACACAATGATTTTTAATCAGCCAGATCAACCAGGAACATATTCTAGGTTTGATTTTCCCAATATTCCAGCACCAGTGAATGGCATAGTGGCAATTCTGGGTAATAATGATATGCTAACCTGGTCAGAAAAAATTAAATTTGGCATAGGTTTAATTCCAGCTATGCTTCAAGGACAAAAATATGTAGAAAAAATGGACAAATACAGTTTTTCAGAATGGCTGAAAAAACAAAATGTCCCTCTAAGAGTGGAGAAAGAAGTATTCATCGCTATGTCAAAAGCGTTGAATTTTATAGGGCCAGAAGAAATATCCTCGACTGTAATTCTCACGGCTCTAAACCGCTTCCTCCAAGAGAAAAATGGTTCTAAAATGGCATTTTTAGATGGTTCGCCCACGGAACGATTATGTCAACCCCTGGTAAAATATATTACTAATAAAGGTGGGGAAGTACAGCTAAACGCACCGATAAAGGAGTTTTTGCTAAACGATGATGGCACAGTTAGTGGATTTCTAATCAGAGGATCAAATCAAGCAGAAGATAGAATTCTGAGTGTTGATACTTATGTCTCAGCAATGCCAGTCGATCCCCTAAAGGCAATGTTACCCAAACCTTGGCAGCAGATGGAATATTTCCAAAAGCTCAAGGGTTTAGAAGGGGTACCAGTAATTAATCTGCATTTGTGGTTTGATCGCAAGCTCACAGATATAGATCATTTACTGTTTTCAAGATCGCGTCTACTCAGTGTTTATGCAGACATGAGTAATACCTGTCGCGAATATGCTAATCCCAACCGTTCTATGTTGGAGTTAGTATTAGCACCAGCCAAAGATTGGATAAGTAAATCTGATCAAGAAATAGTCACAGCAACAATGGCAGAGTTGGAAAAATTATTTCCGGCTCACTTTACAGGAGAATATCCAGCTAAGTTGTTGAAATATCATGTTGTTAAAACACCCCGCTCTGTATACAAAGCTACTCCAGGTCGTCAAGAATGTCGACCTTCCCAAGTAACTCCAATTGCCAATTTCTTCCTAACAGGAGATTATACAATGCAACGGTATCTAGCTAGTATGGAGGGAGCCGTACTTTCTGGCAAGCTGACAGCGCAGGCGATCACTAAAGCAAAACTCCCCTAAAGCTTTTATTCACCTTGAATCTCATGCAAACCTGCAACGAAAAATCCCAAAGCCAGCAAAGAATGCTGCAAAGGTCTAAATCTTTTCAACGTATGACTTGTTCATCCTTGGTATCTATAGAAGAGTCTTATGAGCTGTGCCGTCAAATTACAGCTACCTATTCTAAAACTTTTTATATGGGTACTCAGTTAATGCCAGAGGCTAAAAGTAAAGCTATATGGGCAATTTATGTCTGGTGTCGTCGTACAGATGAACTAGTTGATGGACCTATGTCAAATGCTACAACCACAGAAACTCTCCAAAAGTGGGAACAAAATCTTGAATCTATCTTTGCTGGCTATCCTTTAGAGGATGTAGATGTAGCATTGGTAGATACCTTATCTCGATTCCCCATAGATATACAACCATTTCGGGATATGATTGCAGGTCAGCAAATGGATCTATATAGCAGTCGCTACCAAACATTTGACGAACTAAAACTTTACTGTTATCGAGTCGCAGGTACAGTTGGTTTAATGACTATGCCAGTTATGGGCATAGAAAGACCAAATTTTGCTACTCCCTGGAATTCCCACCAACAAATTCATTCTCCTACATCAGAGGCGATCGCCCTAGGAATTGCTAATCAACTGACAAATATTTTAAGAGATGTAGGAGAAGATGCTCGCCGGGGTAGAATTTATCTTCCTTTGCAAGAATTAGCTCTATTTGATTATACTGAAGAAGATTTATTGAATGGTGTAATTGATGAGCGTTGGCGAGAGTTGATGAAATTTCAGATTCACAGAGCGCGTAAGTTTTTTATTGATGCACAGAGAGGTATTAAGTCTTTAAGCGCTGATATTCGTTGGCCTGTTTGCTCAGCTTCTATGCTTTATAGCAAGATTTTGGATGCTATTGAGCATAATAAATATGATGTATTTAATCGTCGAGCCTACGTTTCTACTCCTTGCAAGTTCCTATGTCTGCCTGTAGCATTTTTGAGGTCAAAAGTTTTATAGAACTCATTTGGTATCTTTTTCAAGCTAAATTAGCTTCTGAAGTAGCTAATTTAGCAATTTTGACCTCGGTAATGGCCGAGTGGAGGGTATTTGTACCAATAAGGATTAAATCAAGAAGCTGTAAGGCTGATGATTAGCCAAGGAGATTTCAAATGGTTTCTACATAACCCCTGCTGATTAAATCTAAAAAACTTACACAGTAAGTTTTTAAGGCATCTTTATCATAAGGAATATTTACCTCTTTGAAGCTAAAATACACAAATTTTTAGGCATCTATTTGCAGCAACTAAGTATAAAAAAGTGGGCCAATCTAGGCCGACACCAGAAAATTTTAAATGGTCACTCAATAACCGACTATCCCCAGATAATCCATGGATAATAATGGCCAGTTTGATTCCGTGGGAGGAATTTGAACCGGAACAGGACTTACGCAAAGGCACTAATTATAGTGTAAAGATCTAAAATAATCACCAAAAATACATCATATATAGCGGTACTGCGTAAGTCCTCCGTAATATTGGATCAAAGGCGAGCTCGATGAAAATCAAAAACCCAAAATTAACTATTTTCAGAATTTTTTGCCAAGCTTAGACTAGAAAATAGCCTCTTAATAAGTCCTGATCATGTCACTAGAGTTGTTGGGAATTAAGCAAAAAAAAAGGCTAAAACCCAAATTAAGTCAAAGTTTATAGTGTTTTTTAGTCCTAAAATACTGAAAACCATTAAGAGTAAGCTTTTAAGTATTTTAAATTTTTATTTGCCAACAACTCTACTATAGCAATGAGCGCTCACATATTTACATATTACTATAGTATTTAAATGTAGTATAAATTCTGTTCGTATTATCAATACTTTCATATATATTATATTAGTAGTATTTTGTAATATGCAAACATACCAGCACACTTTGCTATAAATGCCTGTCACATATAAAGCTTCTATAATCAAATCCCATTTTGTCAAACAAGTAATCTAGTACAGAAGTAAATACAAGACTTGAACTCTTAAGCAATCTCTAGCTGCCGTTTGGCTGTTTATCATCTTTTTTTAGCTGTTCGGAGATTCCTATAATATCAATTTTTACAACTCAAATAATAGTCACAAGAATATTTATAGCCTTCTCTACTAATTGAGACATACTGTGAAATAGTATAAATGCCTTTGACTTTCAGGACTATAACTGCAAAAATCACTAATTGTACGTCACTGCTAATTTAGTTTTACTTCAACAATGAACTCTGATCAAAAACGGAAGTGGGAAGACTCTTCACAACTCTATCGTCAAACTTTGAAGTTGAAGCCAGATTCGATTTGGGCTGATCATAACTTGGGTGTAGTTTTGGTTAATTTGGAGCAATTTGAAGAGGCTTATGAGTGTTTCAAGAAAGTTAGCTCGCTAAAATCTGATTTCTGGGATCTTAACAATAACAAGATCAAGTACACATTGGAGTTGCAACAGAACCTAGGGGATTATTTTATTCGAGCAGCAGCGCTAGGAAGATGCGGTAGCTGTGTATCTGCGAGTGATTACTTTGAATTCAGATTTTGCCTGGGGGCATTTTAATTTGGGGCTGACTTTGAGGAAGATGGGTAAGTTTGAGGAGGCTATTGCTCCCCTAACAAAGGGGATAGAGTTGAATCCTGAAATTACCCGTTTACATCAATTCCAAAAACCAGATTTGCTTTTAAAGTATAATCAAGTAGATAATTTAAAAACCGAGGCTCAAGTATGTTTAATTGCCTTTTTCCTTCCTCAGTTTCATTCTATTCCAGAAAATGATGAATGGTGGGGTAAAGGGTTTACAGAGTGGACAAATGTTACCAAAGCAAAGCCACTGTTTGAAGGACATTATCAACCAAAACGACCTACTGATTTAGGATTTTACGATTTGCGCTTGCTAGAAGTGAGGGATGCCCAAGCAAAATTAGCAAGAAAGTATGTTGTTCATGGTTTCTGTTATTATTACTATTGGTTTGCAGGTAAGAGATTATTAGATCGACTAATTGTTGAGATTTTACACAGTAAGCAACCTGATTTTCCTTTCTGTTTGTGTTGGGCTAATGAAAACTGGACTCGTCGTTGGGATGGTTTAGAACATAAAATTTTCAGGACTTACGCAAAGACACTATATATAGCGCATGACAATTTTGACGAACTTCACTATAGTCACGTGTAATACAGCTAACGCCACGCTCCGCGAACGCCTAACTATTTTTATTCAACAAACCTTTATAGTCATTCCGAATAAGAATGGGATACTTTTTTAGCGAAAAACCCTTTCACAGCAAGAAAATCTTGTCTCAATCTAAATCAGAATGACTATACATATAAAGCCTTAAGTGGAGCTTATAGTTTGCATACAGCTATAAACTTGTTACGTAATTTACCTATTCAAACACAAGAACATCTAAATCAGTTGACTAATGAGCTGAAACTGAGAGTTAAAAATCTACAAAGAAGTATAGAATTATTAATTAAAGAGATTGAATTAAATATAAATAAAACCGTTTTCTCATTCTTAATTCAAGATGTTAAATTAAGTAATCAAGATTGCTATCCTATTTGTTTTGATGCTCCTGTTATTAATGCTAAGTTTCACCAAGATAAGTACTTAAATATTTCTGGGTGGTGTTTCAGTAATTGTGGTGAAAAAGTAAAAAAAATAAAAATATGTAGGTCTAGTTATATTGTTTTAGCCACTTTACCAGTCAGGAATTACCGTCATGATGTTGGTAAAGTTTATCCACAATGTAAACATTTGGATGTAGGATTTAATGGTGCTATTAAGGCCGCTAATTTATTGGCTGATGACAAACAATATACTAATGTAAAACTCAAAGAACTCGTGTACGTTTCTAGTCCTCGAACAAGGTGTCTGTGTTCTGGTTATTGGATATTCGATTATTTGCGCCAGTTTTGGGCAAACTCAAATGATTATTCAAAGCCTAAAAATAAATTTAGGAAAATTTATATTAGTCGTGAAAAAACATGGAAACGAAACATCTTAAATGAAGATGATGTTTGGTCATTTCTTGATAGTTTTGGCTTTGAAAAGATTATTGCAGAAGAAAAATCAATTTCAGAAATAGCACAAATATTTTATGAGGCATCACATATCGTTGGACCCCATGGAACTGGCTTTACAAATATAATATTTTGTCAGAAAAACACAAGAGTGATGGAGTTCTATTCTGAGCATATCACAAACGATTACAGAAATATTTGCCATCAATTGGGTTTTAAGTATTATAGTTATTTCAAATAAAAATGAAACACTTTTTCTGCTGAAACTTAGTCATAGCAAGAAATAGTTATCTCAATCTAAATTAAAATGACTATATGTTTTCCAAGGAATGAATAAAAACAAAGAAAAGCTATCTCTAAACTCAATCAAAAATAAGAGAAGGTGTCAAATTAATATTGAGCCTATTTACATACCAATAGATGAACTTCACGAGTCCTTTGATCGTTTCCTTCCATAGTTATATAGAGTCTGGTTATACAATAGACTTGTGTGGAATTCAGCTAAAAAAGTAGTTAAAAGCCTTATTAATTATAGCAATGAGCCCTGGCATATAGCAACGTGCGCTCGTATGTTTACATGGGACAAATTGCTACTAATATAGTACATGTGAAAGTATTGGTAATAGTAGCAGAAATTTGTACTACATTTTCCAGACTATAGTAATATATAAATATGTGAGCACTCATTGCTATACTTGCTACTACTATTGTATTTAAGGGTAGTAAATACTCTGCTACATGAGCGATATTTTTCATCTGTGCTAGAACTCCGTTCCCCTGTCGCGAGCAAACTCACCTTAAAGTTTGATATCTATTACCTGTAAACTTTTCTACCTGTATCTTGATATAGGGAGTAGGGGAATAGTAAAAATTAAGAATAATTAATACTAACTGGTTAATAATCATCAAAAAGATGATTTGGTCTGTGTTAATTACTTCATAGTTGAAGTGTCGTTTAAGTAGGGCTAGCTGATTAATTCTCAAAGTATTGACACAAATTATACTCATAGCCAAATTAAGGAGTTTCAAAAAGGACCAGAAGTTCTGTGGCTCAAGCTCATGCATAGAAAGGATTTCCGCCATACCTAGGCCGAAAAATCAGGGGACAATTCTTACTACACCAGACCTGTTGACCAAGCCATTTATCCGTGCCGACCTGCTTCCGTGTTTCTGTGCTGACCTGCAACAATCCTCACCCCATTTGAAAATCCATATCCTAACCCTAAGTATAGCATTGCTTATGGGAATTGGTATTATAGACTCCCGCGTTGGACTTTGATTTAACAGACAACTAAAAAATCATAGTATTATGTGAGCGCGATCGCCACCTTCATGGAACCAAGCCTATCAAAGAAATAATTGATATCTTTCGCCACTACGGAAAAACTTGAGGTAGTTCAAGTGCATCTGCATCTACACCCAATACAAAAATTATCAAATTCCTTGAGTCTTTGTCTGAGCCAATTTTTTCACACAAACCACCAACGTTCTATCTGATTAAAATCTAGGGATAATGGTGGTAAATACCAGATCTTACACTTGGCTTTGGCCACTAATTATTGAATATAAACTGATTTATGAAATGTTGTATTATCCAGTACGATAACTTGTCCCGGTTGTAATTTTGGTAGTCAACAATTTTCTAACCAGTTCTCAAACAAATCACGATCACAACTTCGGTGTAAATGCTAAAGAAACAAACATTTTTGATTGATTTATAGCTGCACAAAAACTTACTATCTCAGTTTTTTTTCCTAACTTCTAATGGTGGTACTCTTGTTCCAATTCTATATAACCATAGGGATAATCTTCTGGCTTATCTATTCTGGATTCATATACATATACAATCTTTATATACAAAAATAATTTTGTGTACCTATTTAGGTATAGAAATGGTTACAAAACCATATCTACAATAGAGTTGTCGCTAAATAGAGGGAAAAATCGCTCCAACCTAGACAGAGCAATAATTTCAAGTTTTTTAACTTGCCAATAGCTACAATCTTTACAGAACAAGGTTTTTGGTGATTTTTAAGTTATAAAGCGACAAGTCTAATGATGTCAGTTTGACAATATTTTTGAGTTTATTCGACTGATTCCTAAGAATTACTGGTAGCTGTCAAACGTTGCTTTAATTCTGCTAAAGCATCAGCCCAACGAGGGTCAGGTTGAACTGCTTCATTATTACTAGAGCTAGGACTACTAGCAGTTTTAGATGATCCTCCTTTATCCTTGTCACGACGAGATTTTTTACTTTTGCTAGTGTTGTTTTTAGTAATTGGTTTAGGTTCAGTCTCAGTATTTTCCGACTCACTCTTATTTTTAGAGCGAGGTAATGCTTTTTCAATCTTTAAAAGAGTTTCTCTAAACTGATAACCATTATACTTTTCAATAATGTGGTCAACTTGTTCATCATTTTTGACTGTTACAAAGCCAAAACCACGACATTTACCAGTTTTGCGATCTGTGATCAATTTAGTGGTAACACTTTCACCTTCTTCCTTAAAAACTTCTTGCAATTCTTGACGTTCCATTACCTCTTTAGGTAAATTACCAATATATAAACGAATTGACATAGGAAAATTCCTCCAGACTTTGAATTTTACTTGTTTAAATTACAAAAAACTACAACTTAGTTAACTGAGATTTATTGAACACAAAACAAGAGCAGAATCAAAAAAAACTGCTCAGACTTTGAAATGTAAAAAACTTTGACAAATAGTTATATTCATTGTTACTACAAATGAAATTATTTCCCATTTCCCATTTTCCATTTTGGTCAACTTTGGCAAATAATTTTATTGTGTCAGGTTTTTCTTTAAACTTTTTGCTCATCAATCAACAAACAAAACTATAGGCCTTGGTTAATTACTTTTTTTGATATTGATTTGCTAAACGTTGATCATCCAACTTTATAAATATCACTTTAAAGCCTGCTAAACTCAAACAACCCAATTGCTCATATGATAACTAACTAGGCAGAATTAATTACCTAATTTGATTGCCAAATCACTGGGAAAATATGCTTTTCAGCTTCAAAGTATTTGTAATTAATCCTGCATAACTACTTATTAATTTAAAGTATACTTCCTACTGGGTAAAGACTAAAACTTTAATCATAATATTTTACTTATTTTTCAACTAAACCGGCAATGCTTACAGCTTATCTTTCCAGCGGTCAGTTATTGACCAGTATAAACTTATCATAATCCTAAGTCAATATCTACTATTTTTCTTAAATTTAACTATTTAGCGAAAAATTGGGTTTAAAGCCTCGCCCATAAGCGGGCGACTATTTTAGTTGATTTCTTTTCACAGGTCATGTTATGATGTTTTTTAATTCACAAGAAATATATTAGTCGCGGGTGGGCAATCCGAGACAAAAAACGGACATTGAGGCCAGCAGCCAGACTACTGCCAAAGTAGCAGCAGCCTGTAAAATGTCAACCCGCCGAGGGGCTAAGGCTCGGTTGTTACCCAGTTCCTTTAGGCCGGGGACGATGTCAATTCTATCTTCTATAGTCAAGTTAAGCTGTTCAGTAATCCAGAAACCTAGAAACCTATAAATATCTGCAAAATCTATCAGGACTTATACCAATTACCATATACTTTGCTAAGGTGAATACACCAGCTGATAGTTCACTAATATACTTCATTGTACCAAGAACAATCTAGTTTGACTATTGCTACCAGCAGCTTATGTAAATCAATAGTAGTAGGAAACTTAATTTTGCTGTCTGGATTATGTTGGCTATAATCAAATATATCTTTGGTTAGGTACTAGACATTGCAAAGTTCTTGGAATAGCTATTACTAGCTAAGGCTTTCAGGAATCTCTAGGTTATCAACTCTTTATTGATAACTGTAAGTACTGTAAGTATTTTTCAGTAATACTTTCAGTAAGATCAGCAAATCGTTTTTGAGAATAACTTTGTACTCTCCAGTTAGGCATAATCTCCGTTAATTCAAAAATACATCTTTTTCTTTAGATAATCTGAACATTAAAATCGGCCCATGCATACCATATAAGTTCCCCACATAGCAATAGCAAAAGCTACAATGGTTGACCATATAGGATGACCACTGTTAATAGATTGACCATGTTCAGTTTTCAGAGTATTTATATCTATCCAAGGAGTGGCTCCTCGCCTCCACCAACCAGTTACAGTTATAGACTTACCAATAAAATCAGCAGGACGATTTATTTGAGGACATAAGTTACCAAGAGGCCCCAATTGATTAGAATAATGCAACCTGACCAGGCCCATTGTTGTTTGCAAAATCAAATCTTGTCCCAACCAATTACTCATTCCGCTTTTACCAATAAGTTGGCCTTTCAACTGAATTACTTGACTATCTAATGGCAAAGCTTTTATATCACTTAACAATTCTAATAAGTCAGGATTTTGCCAAAGTTTAGTCAGTTTTAGATCAGGAAAAAAATGATTAATTCTCATCAAAATACCAATACTGAAACCCATAGCTGAACAACCAACTAAAATGGAAATATCTCCAAATAACCAATCTAAACGCCAAAAACCAACAGCAGATAAAATTACACCTATTAACCACAAAAAAATAGCAAAACCTAGACCTATTAATATACCCAAAAATGGCGCTCCCTGAAGCAACAGTTTCTGCCAATCGAGATTTTGTGGAATTGAAATTCTCTTTTCTTGAGTGCCATTGAATTGATTTTTTGCAGTTATATCAACATTGATATTTTCGAAATTTAACTCTGTTTCTAGTTTCCAGAAATTAGCATATAAACCTAATCTTTTTAAGCGATCGCCAAGCAAAGGATGACTATTATTAATCTCTAACCATCGACGGTATGGGTTAACAATATCCCAGTTAAAAATAGATTCAAAACCACTGTATGAAATAACACTACCAGCAGTAATAGCCTGGTTTATTCCTACTGGCATTAATATTGCAAAACTCTCTAGTAAATTCCTAACTTTACCTTGATTTTCCACATCATTAGCCATACCAATTGTGATTTTTAGAAGAGCTCGTGTGAGACCATTAGGATTACCAGTTAAATTACAAGCTAGGCGATCGCTATAATAAATCCGCCGACGTGATAACCCTAAAATAGGCAATTTTAGTAACCAATATAAACCATAACTAAGAGTGGAAATTATTGCAACGAAGACTCTAAAAACCGATACTAAAATCGGCAAAAAATATTTAATAAATTCTGGTAAAAGATCGGGTAATTGATGATTTATAAAATCTAAGATAAAATCAGCCCAAAAAGTTAATTGCCAATAGATAGTGTAGGGAACTTGAAGCATCAGATTAGCCAGAGACATTAATCGGAAATCTCCATTTTGAATATGACTAATTTCCCTTGCATAAATAGTAGCAATTTCATCTTCTGTTAGATTATCTAATAATCCTTGACTGACAACTATTCTGTAAAAACGAGGCAACCATCCATAACTAAATGCTATAGGAACATCTATTGGTAAAACTTTCAATGTGATTTTCTGTATTTTATGTTTTTTACAAAAAGTACGGAGCAGTTTATTTGCTTCTTTACTGTAATTAATTAGAGTTGTTGTTAGTAGACTTTGGAGACCATAAGTAAGTATTAATAATCCATCAATTAACCAAGGAGATAATATAAATAATCCAAGAATAAAAATTATAAAATTTCGAGTTGGATCTCGATAAAAAAGTTGAATAGGTCGAAAGTGTGGTAGCCAAACTAGAAAATTATTTGTAGCATCTAAGCTAAATTTTAGTAAACTAATACTTAACCAAAATATAACAATAATTACAACTATTTGTTCTAACCATAAAAGAGTTAAATTAAGTGATTTTAAGCGACGACTTCCTTTTGCCCGTCCTGCTTCACGCCATTTCAATTTAGGTGCATTTTCTGATTTTTCTACAGCAATTTCTGTGAATGTTTGATGGGATTCATTTGTGCTTTCTGAATTTGATTTATTAACTAGACTTGATAAAGAAGATGATTGATTTTTGTTTAGCTCTATATCATTTTTCTTTGGCTGATAATTCTGTACCACATCTAAATTTTTACTAGGATTTGTTTTGTGGATATCTGGTAATTCTGAGATTTGTTTAAAATCATTTTCTACAGATAAATCAAGATTTTGTTTGGAGCTATAATCGGTACTTTTGTCAGATTTAGATTTATTTAAAGTAGGATTAAAAGGAGCAAATCCTGTTTCAATATGTTGTTTATTTTGGGGATATGTTTCTGGAGTTTTAGGGGTAGAATTTGTTTTGAGATTATTTGTTTTTTTTGAGATTGGTTTATAACCAGTTTCTAGAGAGAAACCAATATTTTGTTTAGAGATTTCACTGCTATTTTTGTCAGGAGTTAAAGTGGATGTATCTGAAGTAGGATGAAAAGGAACAAATCCTGTTTCAATAGGTTGTTGATTTTGAGGAGATGTTTCTGAAGTTTTAGGGGCAATAATTGTTGATTTTTTAATATTTTTTGGTGGATATCGCTTTAATAATTCCTTGAGATGACGATTAGCAAAACTTTTAATTTCCCTATGAGAAATTTTAGCAAGATTACGACATAGATAAATAGCTTTATCTATTTGTTTAGTTCTTTCATAAGCAATAACTAAACCCATCTGAGCTTTGAATTTTTGTTTGATAGGTTCTTGTTGAGCAATTATTTCTAGATGAGCGATCGCCTGTGAGTAATCTTTTTGCTTAAGGGCAAGTAATCCAGTTTTTAGGGATGGTTTTTCTGCTACATAGTCATCTTGAGCAGAAGATGTGTTATCTATCATTGACTAATTTGATTCAATTAAGGAATAAATAAAAATGAATTAGGAAGGTTAGCTGATTTAGCTTGACACGAAATTTTAATTTTATGAAATATTTTAATACTAAGTAAATGCTGACAATTTTAGCTATTAAACACTGTTTTACCAAAATAGCTCAATTCTTACTATACAAAATTTTTGCTTTAATTGATTTTTATTAGAATAGACAATATAAATAGTTAACAGCTTATACTCACATCTAGATTTTCAAAGAATCAAGCAATTACTAAGGTTAGCTGATGACCAATTTTATTTCCTGCGGAATGCTGCACAAACGTAAATGTTCATCTTTATTCAAGACAAATTCCCCCTTTGGTGTGATAATAAGTTAATAATTTATAGCTGAATAGCTATATAAAGCTATACTCCTTATAATTTAAATTAGATAAAACTAGCATCAATTAATTTATGACTCTCAAACTGTACAACTCACTAACTAGTCAAGAAGAAAAATTTGAATCCTTAGAACCAGATAAAATTAAAATGTATATCTGTGGTGTAACAGTGTATGACTATTGCCATTTGGGTCATGCTCGTTCCTATATTGTATGGGATACAATACGCCGATATTTAATGTGGCGTGGTTATCAGGTACAGTATGTGCAAAATTTTACTGATATAGATGATAAAATTATCAATCGGGCCAGAGAAACAGAGAGTTCTATGGAATCGGTGGTCGAACGTTTCATAGAAGCATACTTTGAGGATATGAAACGCTTAAATGTTTTAGAAGCAGATGAATATCCTCGGGCTACCCATAAAATAGATGCAATTAAGCGATTAATTCATGATTTAGAAAAAAGAGGTTTTGCTTATTCTTCTGGAGGGGACGTGTATTATCAGGTGCGGGAATTTTCCGAATATGGGAAACTCTCAGGTCGTTGTGTGGAAGAAATGCAAGCTGGCGCGAGCGGTAGAGTAGAGTCAGAAGATTTAGAGGCTGCTAAAAAGAAAAACCCATTTGATTTTGCCTTATGGAAAGCAGCAAAAGTTGGAGAACCTGCATGGAATTCTCCTTGGGGAAAAGGAAGACCAGGTTGGCATATTGAATGCTCAGCAATGGTGAAAGATTGTTTAGGAGAAACTATTGATATTCATGGTGGGGGAGCAGACTTAATTTTTCCTCACCATGAAAATGAAATTGCCCAGTCGGAAGCTTCCACTGGAAAATCTTTGGCTAGATATTGGCTCCATAATGGTTTTGTTACTATTAACGGAGAAAAAATGTCAAAGTCTTTAGGGAATTTTACCACGATTCGGGATTTATTGAATAGACCTATAGACCCAATGGCTGTAAGAATGTTTGTTTTAACTGCTCAATATCGCAAACCTATTGATTTTACTGAAGAGGCGATCGCTTCTGCCAAAAATGGTTGGAATACTATTAAGGAAGGTCTATTATTTGCTTATCAATATGGTTCTCAGTTGGGATGGGAAATGCCAGAAAAAACTTTATCTGAAGAAACAAAGTTATTAACTTTTCAGGTAGAAAAATTCCAGAAAGCAATGGATGATGATATTAATACTCCTGCTGCTTTAGCTGTTTTATTTGAATTAGCTAAAGAGTTACGTCGAGAGGGTAATTTTCTAGTACATGAAGGGAAAACTAAAACATCTTTAGAAAAATTACAAAAACAATGGGTTACTCTAGTAAATTTATCACAAGTATTAGGCTTAGAAGTTAAAATAGATGAACAAGTTAGCAGTATATCTGGAGATTTAAGTGATGCTGAAATTGATTCTTTAATTCAGCAACGTTTAGAGGCAAAAAAAGCTAAGAATTATTCGGAAGCAGACCGCATTAGAAATGAACTTCAAAATGAAGGTATTAAGCTAATAGATAAACCTGATGGCATAACAAATTGGCATCGAAATTAAAACAATATTTGGATTTAATAATATCAGGACTTACCCACGGGCACTACAGGAAGGTGAGGGCGAATGCCATTCGCCCCTACATATAGCGTTTTCAAGATGAATTTGCGTAAGTCCTGAATATATTCACGAAACAGAAAGTATCTCCAAAATACCAAGAGCTAATTTTTTTCTTGAGTGTTTGCTTAATATGCCTAATTAGAGCTTGCTGATTAATTATAAAAGCATTTCTGCTCCTTAAAAGACTTTTTGAGCAAGCCTTAATTAGTTTAATTTTTTTGGGAACAACTGGCATAACCTAAAATTATTAACTTTTAACTTTTAGCTTTTAGCTTTTAATTTATAACCTATTTAAGTAGTTACTATGAAACCTGAACAAAGGATTTCTATTTCTGTGTCTAACCTACTGTTAATTCTTAGCAGTTTTTTAATATTAATTATTTTATGGCAAGTTCGAAGTCTAATCGTATTGTTGATGATTGCAGTAGTTTTAGCTTCATCAATTTCACCATTAGTAAATATAACAGAAAGAATTAGATTACCTCGTTGGTTAGGGGTAATTATTGTCTATTTAACTATAATTTTTGGATTTATCAGTGTAGTATTAACTATTGGCCCACCAGTCTTCGAGCAAATTGAAAGGCTTTTACGACAGTTACCATTATTTTCTGAGAGTATCAGCGATAATTTTAAAGATTTTGTTAGTTCCTTAATTCAAAGTCCCCCTAATTGGATTAATCAACTTTTTGATACTAAATATGTCACAAGTTGGGTAATTCGTTCTAGTCAACAATTTTTATTACGTTCTTATAGTTTAACTAAAGGTGTATTGGGAGGCATAGTCAGTTTAATATTGGCTTTATTTATTTCAGGTTATATGGTATCCGATAGTCAAACTTTAATTAGCAGTATAATAAAGCTTTTTCCTCAACCTTGGGATAAACGTCTGGAAAATCAAGTTATTCCTGTAACTGAAAGAATGGGAAGTTATATTAGAGGCAGAATTATAGTGTCTGCTATTTTAGGCATAGCAACAACCACTGGTTTAGGATTTTTAGAATTGCAAGATTTTTCCCTAGGTTTAGGAGCAATAGCTGCTGTGACAAACCTAATTCCTTTTATAGGTCCAATTCTCGGTGCAGTTCCAGCTTTAATTGTGGCTATTGCTAAAGGCGGATGGTTGTTTTTATGGGTAATAATTTTGTACTATATTATCCAAAATATAGAGACTTATGTACTCGATCCTTTACTGGTAGGTTCTTCTGTTGGAGTGCATCCTTTGTATCAATTACTATCAGTTTTAGTAGGGATTCAATTATTAGGAATTATTGGTGCCTTAGTTGTTCCGCCTTGGTTTGCTGGGGGTGCTGCCTTGATAGAAAATTTATATTTAAAACCTAAGTTAGAAGCAGAAAAGATAAAATCTATTATTACAAATAATGGCGATAATAATCCACCAACTGTAATCTAAGCATTCAGCTATCAGCTATGAGTTATTAACGAATTTACTAATTTAGGAACACCAGATAAAATTTATATATAAAGATACAGGGTTTTCCGTTGTTATAAAGTACACCTAGGCGCTCAAGATGCCCGCACTATATGATTTTCACTATTTACCCTGTACATCATTTGCCCGAAATCTGCTGTAAAATGCCAATGGTGGATGATTATCGCCATAATTGTCTTATTGAAAGGTAGAACAATAGTATGGTTAAGATTCTCTTAGTTGAAGATAATGAGATGAACCGGGATATGTTGTCTAGACGTCTCATGCGTAAAAATTTTGAAGTAATTATTGCTATTGATGGTATAGAGGGTGTAGAAATGTCCATATCAGAAGCACCAGATATAATTCTAATGGATATGAGCCTGCCTGTGCTAGACGGGTGGCAAGCAACTCAAAAGATTAAAGCTAACTCCCAAAGTAAAAATATTCCAGTAATAGCAATGACAGCTCATGCTATGGTAGGAGACCAAGAAAAATGTTTACAAGCTGGATGTGATGATTATGATACAAAACCAGTGGAATTTCCCAGACTATTAGACAAGATAAAAAATCTTATAGATAAAGAACCAACGCAATGAAACATGGCCAGGGCAATTTGCTGGTTGTAGATGATAATCAATTCAACCGTGACCTTTTAGTTCGCCGAGTGAAAAGACAAGGCCATATGATAAGTTCTGCATCTGATGGGTTTCAAGCTTTAGAAATGATGAGAAATCAACCATTTGATCTGGTACTACTGGATATCATGATGCCACAAATTAACGGTTATCAAGTCCTTGAAACTCTTAAAGCTAATCCAGCGTTACGCCATATCCCAGTAATAATGATTTCTGCAGTGAGCGACATTGATAGTATAGTCCGTTGTATCGAATTGGGAGCTGAAGATTATTTGTCCAAACCTTTTAATCCTATATTGCTCAAAGCTAGAATTAACGCTTGTTTAGAAAAGAAACGACTTCGGGATCAGGAACAAGCTTATATCAAGCGACTGGCTGAGGAACAAGAAAAGTCAGAAAGGTTATTATTGAATATTTTACCAGAACCAATTGCTCAAAGGTTAAAACAAGGAGAAAAAACTATAGCTGATAGTTTTAGTGATGTAACTGTTTTATTTGCTGATTTAGTAGGGTTTACTAAAATTTCGGCCAATTTATCTCCTGCTGAATTGGTAGAATTACTGAACATGATTTTTTCTTGCTTTGATGAGTTAGCAGAAAAATATGGACTGGAGAAAATCAAAACTATTGGTGATGCTTATATGGTTGTTGGTGGCCTTCCCACTCGGAGAAAGGACCATGCAGAGGCGATCGCGGAAATGGCTTTAGATATGTTACATAAAGTCAAAGAAATTTATTCAAATCAGGAAAAACCTTTACAAATTCGCATTGGTATTAATACGGGAGCAGTAGAAGCAGGTGTTATTGGGACAAAAAAATTTGCTTATGACCTTTGGGGAGATACAGTAAATACAGCTCATCGCATGGAATCTCATGGCATTCCTGGTATGATTCAAGTAACTGAGGATACTTATAATTGTCTAGCTAATAAGTATATATTTAAGGAAAGAGGCATGATTGAGGTTAAAGGAAAAGGTATGATCAGGACTTATTTACTTATAGGTAGAAAAGAATGAAGTTAGAAATCAGAAGTCATCTCTGGCTGAGTTGAAGCAATATATCAATTCTAACACATAATTATAGCACTACAAAAAGGTGTTAGGAAATTAATACAATTGAAATTTTTTACAACCTATAGTTTTGATTTGAACTGATAGCTAAATGCTTGAAGCTATACTATAAAATTAAAAAGTATATCTACACAATTACTAAGAAAAAAATGTTATTAACTACAGAATTATTTATCGCTTTTAAATGGTTTGGTATTGCTACAATTGGATTTTTTCTTTTGACAACTCTTGGCTTTATTTTGAATTGGGAATTTAGATTTAGATTGGTGGGAATAACAGGTTTTATGGGAGTTTTAACTGTTGGTTTATTTGGCTTAAGTTTAGGATTATTCAACCGGGTAGAAATTCCAGGAGCAGTTCCATATACATTAGTTTATGATAATGGTGCAACTCAAACAGTAATAGCTGTTTCTCCTACTATTACAGAACCGGAATTAGCAGCAACTATGGAACAAGCAGCAGGAGATTTATTTTCTCTAGGTCGTTTAGGTGGAGAGGATAAATTAACTATTAGAGTCAGAACTATTATTCATCCAGAAGAAGGTGTTTCTCAACCACTTTATTTAGGGAAGGTGAAGCGTTCTTTATATCAACGGGAAGATGAAAATATAGATATTAAAATATTTCCTGAAACTTTGGCAAAGTTGGTAGATTATCAGAGTCATAATTTGGAGAGTTAAGATAAAAATATAGAGATATCTTTGAATGGGCTGAAAAGTCTTTCTATTTAATGTAGGTTGGGTAGAACGAAGTGAAACCCAACAAAGCTTAATTATTGTTGGCTTTTGTCCCTCAGGTACGCTTATTAATGTTGGCCCTAGAAGAAGGAAGCGACACCAAACAAAACTTAATTTTAGTCGTTTAGGTGGAGAGGATAAATTAACTATTAGAGTCAGAACTATTATTCATCCAATGGGTTGAAAAAGTCTTTCTATGTCATATAGGTTGGGTAGAACGAAGTGAAACCCAACAAAGCTTGATTATGGCTGAGTTTTGTCCCTCAAGTACCCTTATTAATGTCGGCCCTTGTAGTTGGGTTTTGTCCCTCAACCCAACCTACCCTTATTGCATCATTTTAGCTATGTCAATAACTTAACTATATCAATGTCGGCTTTTGTAGAAGGAAGTGAAACCCAACAAAACTTAATTGTAGTCGGGTTTTGTATCTCAACCCAACCTAATCTTATTATACCATTTTAGCTGTTTCAGTCAACTATTGGAATGAATATTATTAATTTAAGGAGATTTTTAATAAATGGAAAATCAGAGACATTTATTGAAAAGATTATTTAATTCTTTTAAACCTTTTGAACCTCTACAACCTGATAGTCCAGTATATGTTGACTGTCGGGAAGTTAGGGGAGATGGAGATGTTATTACAGATTTAGCTATTAATATTGAATACTCTGATGATAATACTTGTCAACTTTATGCCGGACATCGAGGTGCGGGTAAGTCAACTGAACTTTTACGACTGAAAGAATACCTGGAAAATCAGGGATATTTTGTAGTTTATTTTGCTGCGGATGAAAATGATATTAATCCAGAAGATACGGAATATGTTGATA
>JAKQYF010000200.1 GCA_023356535.1 Trichodesmium sp. MAG_R03
GTTGGAATAGTGGTGGTGAAAAAGTAGATGGAACTAATGCTTTAGCAGCAGTAGGAGTAGGGTTGCAGGTAAATTTATGGGAAAAGATAAATATGCGTTTAGATTATGGAATTCCTTTGGTCGATGTGAATTCGCAAGATAAAACTGCTCAGGAAGAAGGGTTTTATTTTTCTGTTTCTGCTGCTCCTTTTTCTTTTTGAGGGAGTGGGTAGAACCTACTAGATATCTGCAAAAACTAAGTTTTGACCCACAACAAAAATTCGGATATATTTGTCCCTTCATTTTTCTGGCATGGGAGTGCCCGAAATCCTAACTTTTTCAGCTTAAACCACCAAAAAGCTGTTACTTTTCGCCACCCAAATCAGCCTAAAGCCTTTATCTTTCAATGCTTTTATATTTAATCAGCAAACCCTATATATAAGAATGAGTACCCAACTATTGACAAGGCCCCGCTTAAAGTGCATTCTAGAAAAGATGTACAAAAAAGAATGTGTAAATATGCCAGCATACATTATTATATACCCACGCGGGCAAGATGCCCGCACTACATGATTTTACCATTTACCCTGTACATCATGTGCCCGAAATCTGCTCTATCAGAGCGATCGCCTCTTGAATACTTGCCCAAATTTCCCCGTAATTTTCATAGGTAAAAACTTTTAGTATTACTTCGCAACCTGCAATGCTAATTTACATAGGACTTACACAAAGGTACTATATATAGAGCCTTGGTTCATTACCCTAGCCCTTTTCAAGTCGCGAAGCGTTCGCTCCGCTTTGCGTCAGCAAAACACACCCTACTGACTCGTCAAGCCTTAAATATTACTTTAGGAAAATGATATGATGCTAGTTTTTCAAGGCTTTTAGCTCAAAAATCTATTCCACTACTTTTAGCTTGACACACCACTAACAATGGTGTTCATGGGTAAGTCCTATTCCATTTAGAGAATTTTATCTCCATCTCCTTATTTCCCATTTTGAGATTACTTCAGAGGTGTTAATAGTATTGCTAATAATAGCCCTGAAAATATTCCCTCTCGCAATAACAGTATTTCGCACAATTAAACATCAAACATTATGAGGAAGTCAAAAAATGCCTTTAATTCTCTCAACTGTGCGCTGATTTTCTTCAGGAGTTCCTACCGTAATTCTTAACCCTCCACCGGTATGGCGAATTAAAGTTCCCTGACTTTTAAGTTGCTGCATTAAACTATTTAAACTCTCATCTTGAGAACTTTCACCCATTAACTTTAATCCTTCATCCGTAAGTCTGACATATAAAAAATTAGCAGTACTTTCCCAAACCTTCAAAACAGGAATTTCTGCAAAAGCAGTAAACAATTTACCTCTTTCTCTCAAAATTTCCGGAATAAAAGATAGTAAATCTTGGCTATAATTAAGCACTAACTGAGCAGCAGCTTGAGAAAAACTTGATAAGTTATAGGGAAGGCGAATTTTTTCCAAATTAATAATAACTTTTGGGTGAGCCATAGCATATCCTACCCGCAGCGAAGCCAACCTAAAAGCTTTAGAAAAAGTTCTTAAAATCACCCAATTAGGATGTTGATTTAATTCTTCAGCCATAGAAATCTGACTAAACTCAAAATAAGCCTCATCAATTACCACTAAAATATCATCCGGCAGACTCCGCAGCCATGACAATTCTTGAGAAGTTAGAGCATTAGCAGTAGGAGAATTTGGGTGCACAACAAATACTACTCTAACAGAAGGATTTTTTGTTTTATTAATAGCATACTCAGCCCCAGTAATATCTATTTCAAAATCAGATCCTTTTCTACCTACATCTACCACAGGAATACCCAAAGTTTTAGCCAGAATAGAATACATAGAAAAAGTAGGAGTTGCCGTCAAAATAGAGCCCTCACCTCCTACACAGGTAGCAATTAATAAAGAGCGAATTAATTCATCCGAACCGTTTCCCACAGAAATATTAGTAGCAGAAATATCAGCTAAAGGAGTTGCTTCATTTACATATTTCGCTATTGCTTCCTTAAGTTTTAAATGACTCCCATCAGGATAACGGTTTGTTTCAATTAACTGTTGATAACTCTCAGCTAATTTTTGTTTTAAATTATCAGGTAAATCATAAGGACACTCATTAGTATCTAATCTATCCAAAGGAATTTCTGCACTACCACCAGGATGAGAAGTATAAGCTTTAAGGTTATTAAGGTCTGAACGAATAAAAGTGAACATAACTTGATTGCATAATTATTGGTTTTTAATCAGATCATATCATTGATTATAGACTGCATGCAATTATTCAGCAAATGGAAAAGTTGTCAAACATTTTATTTCAAATTTAGAAAGCTAACTCCAAAAGTTGATGTTAAAATTTTAGAGTTCTGTATTTTTATCAGATAAAACCTGATTGTTAATCCTGACTTCTACAACTTTTCCTTCTATATCCTAGAGTTTATATTTAAAATATTGCAATTGCCTTCCTTTAAAATCGAGTTTTTTATCCATTGTATTAACTCAATTTTCTAAATAAATCCTCTCATTTATTTCTGATTCAATTACTTTAATAGGAAACCTAAGCTTTTGTGTATTTAAACAACTTATTTTTGTATGCCTCCTTTAGAGAAAAAACCCTTCTAAATTCTAAATTCTAGCTTACTAATACCCATTTTAAATGAGTATTAACTTATTCTAAACCTTCCCTCCCAATAATTTCGGCGACAAAACCTGATTTAACTTTCCACTCCGATATCCTTCTAAATCTAAAGTCACATAAATAAAGCCAAACTCTTTAAACTTTTCCACCAACTGAGGCAAATCTATTGTCAACACAAACTCCTTAATTTTTTCTGGCAAAATTTCAATACGAGCAGTATCTTTTTCCGAACGTACCCGTAAACTTTTTAATCCCAAATCTCGCAAATATCTTTCTCCACGCCCAACCCTTTGTAACTTTTCTAAAGTAATTTCCTCCCCATAAGGAAATCGGGAACTTAAACAAGGTTGAGCAGGTTTATCCCACCAAGGTAAATCTAAATATTGAGCAAGCTGTCTAACTTCAAGCTTGCTAATTCCTACTTCTGCTAAAGGTGACCTTGCACCTCTTTCTTTTGCTGCTTGAATACCAGGACGATAATCTCGTAAATCCTCAGTATTAACCCCATCTACTACGTAAGAATAACCTCTTTTTAACGCCAAAGCTTTCAGAGTATCATGCAATTCACTTTTGCAAAAATAGCAACGGTTTATGGGATTAGAAGTATAATTTTTATTCTCCATTTCATTAGTATTTACCTCTTCATGAACAATACCAATAACTACTGCTTGAATTCGAGCATCTTCCAAATCTTCAGGCAATAAAGAAGGAGAAACAGCAGTTACAGCTAAAGCTTTATCCCCCAAAATATCATAAGCAACTTTCGCCACTAAAGTGCTATCTATTCCACCAGAGTAAGCAATTAAAGCTTTATCCATTTCAGTAAATATATTTTTGAGTTCTTCTAGTTTTTTGATCAACATTATCTTTTTCCTAATCAAATATATACCGCTTATTCCATATAAATTTAATACAGTGATTCTATAAGAGTTTATGTAACAAAAACTCTAATGTTTGGAGAAGCTTGGAGTTAGTATAGATAATTTTAGTAGATTGGCATTTAGGACAGTGCATAGCTAGAAATTTAAATTTTAACCTAATTTACCCGAAATATGCTGTATATTTTACCATTACTATGCAGAACTACCCTAATTTTACTACTCCTCTACTCCCTAACAAATGGGAATTACTATATCAAAATTCTCGCCTAGCAAACATAGCGATAGTAATTGATAAAAGCAACATTGTATAGAGCAAAGCATAAGCCAAATTAGTAAATAAATTATCCATACTTGGCAGTAGACCATAAACTGCATCATTTTTCAAATCTAATCTGCTTAAATCTGGCAATACAACATATAGTCCCATCATTAACTTTTTAATTCCAGGGTTATCACTTAAATCTCCCAACTTCACCAAATCTCTACTTAAATTTCCCATGAAATAGATACCAAATGTAAATAATGTTGCTAATAAAGAACTCGTAAATACACCAAATAGAATAGCCACCGCCGTAAGTAACGACAACTGAATAAATATAAATATTACAGTTACTAAAATACTGCCTATAGGATAATCAATTCCACTTAAACTAAGAATCAATCCATATATTACAGTCATAGCCATCAATAAAACAGCCAAAACTCCCGATAAACCAATATGTTTCCCAACAATTAATTCTGAACGACTCAAAGGTTTAGCAACCAAAATATAAACAGTACGTTTTTCAATTTCCTTATTTACTAAATTTGTGCCAATAAAAACTGTCACAATTAAACCTAAAATACTAATAGCTGCTAACCCAAAATCTAAAATTATTTTATCCTCTGTGCCAACAGATAATTCTGGAATTAACCTCACACCAGCTACCATTAATAAAGCAAATAAACCGATTACATAAAGGATGCGATCCCGAATCGCTTCCCAAAATACATTCTTAGCAATTTTAATAATTCTACCAATATTCATAGAATATTTTCTGACCTCCCACTTTATTTTTTCTATTTCACATTTTAAATCTTCTTGATATTTTCTTGTTGGCTGTCTAATTTAACAATCTTCTTTTCTACAGCACCACATTTAACATCACCAACCCTAATTGGTACAGCTTCATTTTGTCCAGTAGAACCAGAACTTCTTTGACTAACTTTTTCACTGATTTTACAACTTTTACTCAGATAATAACTTTCATCTTTAGCTGTCGGTCCTCTCCAAAATAATTGTAATTCCAACTGATATCCAGACTGGTTAGCAATTATTGGTGTTTGTAACTTCCATAAATCATCTTCTTTAACTACAGATATTTCCTTAGTTACTTCATCCTTAATATTTTCCAATCTCAACTTCATCTTCGGTACTGATAAGCCCAACTTTTGACTATCCAAATCATTTTTTAACTTTTGCTCCATTAAGTTCAAAATTCGTGTACCTCGATAATCATTTATTGAAGGCGTGTTTAATCGATAAACAAAGGTACTTTGACTTAAATCATTTTCTCCCATTGTTGGGTATTTTTTCACCATAACCTGAATCATAAAATGCAATCCTAACCAACAACTAACCAAAAAACTTACGAAAATTAAAATTACAAAACTTGACTTTGATAATTGAGAAATCTTAACTTGTATTTCTGCTTCAGAAGAATTTAATACTAAAATTATCCCTGCAACACAGACAGAAATTATTGGCCAAATAACAATAGCGATATACTGAATATTAGTTGCCAAATTTTCATATAACAGAAAACAAATTAATCCCCCTATTATCCAAGGAGAAAAACTTAATTCACCAAAAACAAATGGTTTTTGATTACTACGCCATCCCACAGCAATTGTTAAAGATAGCCAACTCAAATTAGAAATAAAATAAATCTCCTCTTCCTTGTTACTATCAAATTGACTAATAATAATTGACAATAACCATAAAACTATAGTCAATAATAAAAATGTTTGCCAATGCCAAAACCTAGGTGGTAAAATCAAATCAAGTGTCTTCTTCAGAAAACTAATAATAAACCCAAACAAATCAGTTAGACTTTTCCAAATTTCTTTCATGTTAGTTGAGACCTCTGTAAAAATAAAATTAACCATATTGCTAAATTGCTGCAAGTATGAGCCGCTGTAATTACCATAAACTTTGGTGTTCTTAACTCTCTTAGTGATTGAAATATTTTAATGCCAGTAGCACGGTTTTTAGACTGTTCATTCCATAAAGAATCACACAAATTAAAACCCACTAACTTGATAATTAGAGAAATTAAAAAAAACACAAATATCAAAAGTATAAACATAGGATAAAGAGTGCCAATCTTACCAAATAAAATATAAGCTACCATTTGTTTTTCCCATATATCTGGCAGCAGACTTACACCATAGAAAAAGACAACCCATCCTATACAAGTAGAAATTAAATTCATTACAGTTGCATATTCAACACTAACTTTTGGTGTCAAATTAAGTCTTATTTGAAAAAACCATGATTCGATGGCAATTATTACTAATAATATTAAAGATTGAGAAATAATCGCCCTTAAAGGTAAAATAGTTAAATTCATAGTTAATTTTCCCACACAAATGAACTAAAATTTGCTTCAAATATACTTTGAAGTCTGAGACGTTATATCTTTCTTTTCTGAGCATATTGCATACTAACTTAACCTATGTTATGGTTATAATACATAGACTAACAATTAAAAATAATATGAAACTTAAATACAACTATAGAGCATATCGGGCAAAGTGGCAACAAGTAAAATTAGCAAAACTATTTGCCTGTAACCGTGATGACATATATAAATCAAGAATTTGCAAAATTGATGAGCAAATTAGTATGAACATTAACACCCTGAGATAATGAAAAGAAATTAGTAGGGAAATATTCTCTCAAAAACTAAACATATTATGGTGAAAATGATTGATAAATTCCTTGAAACCTTCATTCCCAAAATTGATGAAAGAAAAATTATTGTTCATTGTCGAGTTTCATCTAGGGGAAATGTTAGAGAATTGAAAGTCTTAAGAAAAAGCCATGAAAACTTATTATTTAAATGCAGGCATCTGTTATAGATGAATGGATTAATAAAATAAGGGGAGGCTGAAACTTTAAAACAAAAAAATTTTAACTAATTATGAAAAAAATTTAGATGAGGAGAAGTAAATCATTTTATGAGAAGAAACGGAATTGGTATACGCACCGCACAACTCATGTCGGAAAGAATTGTGGGGCAAATTCATATTTACGATGGAGCAAGTAAAGGTAAATCCCAGGCAGCTTTGGGAGTAGTTTTACGTTCTATTGGCCTTGGCATACATTCTGACTCTCCTACCAGGGTATTACTACTGAGATTTCTCAAAGGTCCTGACCGCTCTTATGATGAAGATGCTGCCATAGAAGCACTACAAAAAGGCTTTCCTCATCTTATAGACCAAGTACGCACAGGTCGCTCCGAGTATTTTGGCCCCGATCAAATCATTCAATTTGACCATCAAGAAGCACAACGTGGTTGGAATGTGGCTAAAGGAGCGATCGCCTCTGACCTATACTCAGTAGTCGTATTAGATGAACTAAACCCTGTCTTGGACTTGGGCTTATTACCTGTGGACGAAGTAATTCACACTATCAAGAATAAACCAGAGCAATTAGAAATTATCGCTACAGGTCGTGCAGCTCCACAAGCTTTGTTGGACATTGCTGACTTACATTCAGAAATGAAACCTCATCAACATCCCACAGCTCAAGCTCATAGTATAACCGGGATTGAAATTTATACTGGTGCTGGTAAAGGCAAATCTACTAGTGCTTTAGGTAAAGCATTACAAGCAATAGGTCGGGGTATTAGTCAAGACCAGTCTCATAGAGTCTTAATTATACAATGGCTCAAAGGTGGTATTGGTTATACAGAAGATGCAGCGATCGCCGCCTTGCGCCAAAGTTATCCTAATTTAGTAGACCATCAACGTTGTGGTGGGGATGCCATTGTTTGGCGTGGACAACAAAAAGAAATAGATTTTGTTGAAGCAGAAAGAGGTTGGGAAATAGCTAAAGCTGCTATTGCGTCTGGTTTGTATAAGACTATTATTTTAGATGAGCTTAATCCTACTGTAGATTTAGAGTTATTGCCCGTAAAGCCAATAGTTGAAGCTTTATTACGCAAACCAAAAGATACAGAAGTGATTATTACTGGTCGTTGTCTTAATCCACCTGACTATTTTGATTTAGCTAGTGTTCATTCAGAAGTGTTTTGCCATAAGCATTATGCTAATCATGGAGTGGAATTAAAACGTGGAGTTGATTTTTGAAGAATTAAGTAAGCAGTAATAAGCAAGAACCAAGAAGGCAGATAGGGAACTAGAAAGTTCCCTAACTACTGATATTTTTTAGTTTCAACTATTCTCCAGCCAAAATCTTTAACATTTTCAGGACTTACGCCAAGGTTATATATAGAACCCATTTGGTATTTATTTAATAACAGGACTTAGGTAAAGACACTAGATATAGATCTTTTGTGTGCTACAAAGTTTATTTTTCATATTGCGAAGCAAAACAAACCCTGCCAATAGCGTTCATACGTAAGTCCTAAATAAGTTACAGAAAAATTGGGTTTAAAGCCTCGCCCATAAGCGGGCGACTTTTTAGTTGATTTTTTTTCACAGGTTATGTTATGATGGTTTTTAGTTCACAAGAAATATATTAGTCGCGGGTGGGCAATCCGAAACAAAAAACGGACATTGAGGCCAGCAGCCAGACTACTGCCAAAGTAGCAGCAGCCTGTGAAATGTCAACCCACCGATGGGCTACGGCTCGATAGGAAACCCAGTGCCTTTAGGCCGGGGAGGATGTCAAAAGCCCAATACCCATCTGGGTTTTATAATTCTGGCAGTTATTTGTCATAATTTTTCGGTGTCCTGACCCCTTATACTTGTTAACCTCCTTAAAACCGCTTTCCTGAAGAATTTGTATTTCAATCAGGACTTACGTAAATTCACCTTGAAAACGCCATATTTAGGGGGGAATGGCATTCGTCCTCACTCTCGTGTAGTGCCTGTGCTTAAGTCCTGATTTTATGAAGTACCAAAAAAAAAGTGTTACCGAGAAAAGAAAGGGAGTTGCATTTAGTGATCGTCTGTAGTCTTCTAATAAAAGATGGTGGTTATTTACCTATATACATGACTTTTTATTCAACAAAAAAAAATTAAGATATACCGAAAATAAATGTTTCTTGACCAGGTAGAAAAAAAATTAGAACTATCAGAAAATAACGTTCATATATGGAGTACAAACCTAAAATTATCATCTGGTAAAATTGAGAAATTATCAACAATATTATCACCAGATGAAAAAAATAGAGCTAACAGATTTTATTTTGAAAGAGACAAAAATCGCTTTATAATTGCCAGAGGAACACTCAGAACAATTCTCAGCCGTTACTTAAACATTGAACCAAAAAAACTACAATTTACTTATAGCGATCGCGGCAAACCCTACTTAAAAAATACTTCAATATTATTTAACCTATCTCACTCTCAAGACCTAGCCTTATATGGGATTACCAAAGTTAACTTAATAGGTATTGACTTAGAATATATCCGCCCAATGAATGATGCTGAAAATTTAGCCAAACGTTTTTTTGCTCTTCAAGAATACAACCTTATTCGTCAACTTCCTCCTCAAAAACAACAAGAAACATTTTTGAAAATATGGACTTGCAAAGAAGCTTATTTAAAAGCAAAAGGAGATGGACTAGGAGGTAGTCTAGAAAAAGTGGAAATTTGTTTAACCCCAGAAAAACCAGTAGAATTTTTTAGCATCAATGGAGATATTGAGGAAGCATCCCATTGGTATTTATATCAATTTATTCCTCAACCCAATTATATAGCTGCTGTAGTAGTGGCAGAGAAAAATCAAAAGTTGAGTTTTTGGAAGATAAATAATACTGACATTGTTTTTTGAGATACTTGTGATCACAAAATATAGCAATGCCAAATGGGTTAGTTGAAAATTGAGGCGGGTTAACTGTTTCAGTTTCTTCTTCAAGACTACCACCAAAACCTGCGAATTTTCCTTCTAATTTTGTCTGAGTTTTTCGAGTTAATTCCCTAACTAATCCCATTTGCTTTAACTGCTGTTGCGCCCATGCATCCTTTGGCATACTTCGAGCTAGGGCAACTAGGGCAGCAGTCCCTAAGTCAGTTTTTTTGGAGGGGAGACTAATATCTGTTGCTAGGGTGTCCTTGCTTTTGCCTTGCAAGACACTTATGACTTCGAGCAGAAAGGCTATTTTACCGAAAAATTGGGTTTAAAGCCTCGCCCATAAGCGGGCGACTTTTTAGTTGATTTTTTTCCACAGGTGAGGATGTCAATAATGCCAACGGAGCCATAACACTAATATCCGCTTCTGTTGAAATCCCGATTCTTTTAATACCTCATAAACTCAGGACTACCAAAAATTAAAGCCGCCCTTAAATCAGCAGGACTTTGAGCAATTACCCCACGAGTCTGAGCAGAAAAATTATTACCCAAAGTCGCCATTAACTTTTCTGCACTAATAGGTTTACCCCGACCCAATAAACCACCAGACAAAGGCACAGCT
>JAKQYF010000201.1 GCA_023356535.1 Trichodesmium sp. MAG_R03
TTGCCTTATCATTCTCAACATGACGTTCGGCATAGTCTTTAATTTCTTGAATTAAAACTGCACGGTTTTTAGTATTAGGTGTCTGAGTATAACTAGGTAATATCCAATTCCAAGACAATAGAATAGTTAATGTTAGTAAAAATAAACTAATCGAAACCAGTCGTTTAGAGTTATGTCGAAAAAGTTGAGTGTAAGATAAATTATATTTAGACATATCAAGCTAATTATTAAAGAATTCAGACGTTAAATTATTACTTTTAATTTTTAGGGCGAGTTAAGGATTAAAATAATATAAAAAGGAATAGAGAGTTGTTCTCTATTCCCTATTAATAACTATAATTGCTAATAGTTGATAGCTGAATTTTGGCGGCCTAATTAATTCGCGATTCTTAATAATTCCACATCAAAAATTAGAGTAGCATTAGGAGGTATAACTCCACCAGCACCACTGGAACCATACCCTAAATCTGGTGGAATAATCAACTTACGACGCTCACCAACTTTCATACTGCCTACCCCTTCATCCCAACCCTTAATAACTTGACCTACCCCAACTTTAAATTGGAAAGGTTGATTGCGATCGCGAGAACTATCAAACTTAGAACCATCCTCTAAAGTTCCAGTATAGTGAACCACAACTGTCTGACCCTTTTGAGGAGTAGCACCATCTCCTTCTGCCAAGACCACATACTGAAGACCAGAATCAGTAGTAATAACTTTTTCATCATTTTGAGTCATAATATTTTCTGCCATTGTAATTGTTGGATTTAGTGTAGTACCTTCTGCCACTTGCTGCTGAACTTCAGTAGAATTTATAGTATCTAGTGTACTTTGAGAAGCAACTACCTCTTTTCCTGAACCTATAATTTGAGCAACAATCAAAACCAAACCACAGACTATTGCTATTCCCAGACTAATAATAATTCCGCGCAAAATTAATCCTCCTAATTTAACTGAAAATTTCAATAATTTGCGAAAGAAAACTGTAGTGGTTTAGTCTCCAAATCCTATTTTCCCCTAGGTTTAGAAACCAAACCCGGTGAGATAAAATATGGCAACCTCTCCACGAATTACTATATGATAAACTACAAATACTTATAACAAAAACTTTGTAGTGCGGGCATATTGCTATCTACAACTGTATCTCTAGCTGAATAAATTCCCTATATCTAACGCCAGTTACGGTTTTCCAAATCTCGTATCTGACGCTCCAAACGATCCAAACGACCCCGCAGTTCGTCCATTTCTGCTTGACGAGGAACTCCTAGGTCCTGCATCACATTCCGCATTTGTCGCTGCATCTGAGTTTCCCAGTTTCCCTGTTCTGACTTAAGTTGCTGCATTATATCATCAACAAAAATCTTAGCTTGGTCTGGGTTGATCGTACCATCCTTAACCCATCGGTTAGTTACTTCCTGTATTTTTTCTGTCACCAGGGAAGTTGTACCAATGCCTATCATTAAAAGTTGTTGAAGTAGATTTTCAGTATTATTCATAATTTTGTACCATAGTACATATTGTTAGTCAAATATATTCGCCAGAAAGTTTGTACTTTTGGCGTCGGGATAAATTATTCCGGCTTTCTGTTCTCTGTATTCTGCCTTATGGCTTTCTTTATTCAAGGGTAGGACATCTCACTTAGTTAAGTTAAACTTTAAATCAAAGTAGTAGTTAAACTTATAAATCTATAAATTTAAAATAATCAAAATGTTAAATTGTCCTCGTTGTCATCAAACTATTGATAGTCAGGCGATCGCTTGTCCGTATTGTCAAGTTGCTCTGAAAGCTTTTGGTCATCCTGGTATTCCCCTTTATCAGGCAGAAGAAGATGAATACTTGTGTAATAACTGTCTGTACAATTTAGATGATAGCTGCAATTTTCCCAAACGCCCCTACGCTAGAGACTGTACTCTTTTCCATGAGCAATATGAACCTCTTGTACCACATTATACTTATGATACTAATCATAATGACTGGTTAAAAATTGTCAAATTGTGGTTTCAAAGAAATACTATTTTGTGGCTGTTTTTGACTCTAATTCTTATAAGTTTTTTTCTGTCTTTTTGACTCTTCCCTGGATTAAATTCATAGGGATTAATTTTCGAGTATTTGTATCCATGAAACCTATGAGAATGATCATCTAAAATATTGCAATAAGGGTAGGTTGGGTTAAGGAACATAACTGGCTTTCTGTCAGAGTAACCCAACAACAATAAAGAAAAATTTATTCGGTTTCACTTAATTCTACAAAGGCCATTAAGCTTTTGTGTATTTAAACGACTTATTGTTGTATGAGTCGTTCAGAGAAAAAACCATTCTAAATTCTAAATTCTAAATTCTATAGCCATTAAGCTTTTGTGTATTTAAACGACTTATTGTTGTACGAGTCGTTCAGAGAAAAAACCATTCTAAATTCTAAATTCTAAATTCTAAATTCTAAGTTCTATAGCTATATTTAAGTTACTTCTAATAACTTATTTTCTTCTGGTACTAACTTTTCCTGAAATACTGATAAATCAAACCAGAAAGTTGTGCCTATACCAAGTTCACTTACTAGGTTAACCTTGCTATGATGCTTATCAATAATATTTCTAACAATAGACAAACCTAAACCTGTTCCTTCCAAAGTATGAACGCGATTTTCGACTCGGAAAAATCTCTCAAAGATAGCTTCTTGGTCTTCAGGTTCAATACCACTTCCCGTGTCAGAAATTTCAATTCTGACAAACTGATTAGAATTATTTTCAGATTGTAAATGTAGCTCTATTGGTCGAGGTGGGGGAGGAGAAACTATCCATCCTCCTTGTTCAATTTGTTGAGCTTCTATATCAGTACTTTCTAACTCAGACTCTAACAAATAAGCTCGAATTACTATTCGACCTCCTGGTTCAGTAAACTTCATAGCATTGCCTACCAAATTAGCAAATACTTGTAGTAATAAATCATAATGACCAACTACAGAAGGCAAGTTAGGTTCTATCTCATAATTTAATTCTATTTTTTGATCTTTAGCATTAAGATGATAGGTTCTTAAAGTTTGTTCTATTGGCTGAGCAATATCAACAGCATTTAGATAATAAATCAGACAAGATTCTAGACGACTTAAATCTAATACATCATTAACTAAACGAGTCAAACGATCTGTTTCGTGATTGGCAGTTTCCAGAAATTCTTGTCTTTCTACTTTACTTAAATCTTCCCCATATTCATGCAAAGTTTCGATGAAAGATTTTATATTAAATAGAGGAGTTCTTAACTCATGGGAGACATTACTAATAAACTGACTTTTGGCTTCATTTAATTCTACTTCCCTAGTAATATCTTGCACAGTGATAGCAATTCCTTTGAGACTATTTCGGTATGGAGAAAGAACATTTGTTTTGAGTTTATTTTCATACAGTGTACATTCATTAACTAAAGAATGTTCATTAGAACTACAACTATCATATGCATCATAAATACAGCTTTGACAAAGAGATTCTGTACCTGATGCTCTGTGTGAAAGAACAGTCGTTAACAAAACTCTAATTGTACGTTTATTTGGTTCATCTAAAGTACAACGATATTCACCCCCTTCTATTTCCCCTGTAGCTATTTGATAAAGTGGTCTATTTAATTCCATCTGTACAGCTACAGGTAAATTATCTGTGACCTTTCCACCAATAACATTTTTTTCTTCCCAGCTAAAAATGCGCCGAGCAGTTGGATTAACTAAAATCAATTGTAAATTAGCATCTAATAATAAAGCACCATCAGCAATTGTGGAAACTAAAGTTTCTAACTTTGCTTTTTCTGCTGTTAATTCTTCAATATTTTGCTTCTTATAATTTTCTAACTGTTCCGCCATTTCATTAAAGCTCAAAATCAGTTCCCCTAGTTCTCTTCCAAAAGATAAATCTATCCTTTGTTTAAAATTTCCCTGAGCAATATTTTTCACACCTTCTGATAATTTCTTGATTGGTTTAGTAATAATCAAAGCATGAACAACTGCCCCTAAAATTACCATTGCCCAGATCGAAACAAAAACTGCTAAAGTCACATCTCTAGTCAAATTTGAAGAGACAACCACAGTAGGATTAGGATTAATTCCAATCGCTAAAACTCCTAAATATTTATTTTCATTAATTAGGGGAACAAAAACATCCGTTAATTGACCATTAGGAGTTAAATGTTGTCGCACCAGAGGCAAGGCAGAAAAATTTTCGGCTTCTATATTGGCCATAAAATCTTCTGGTAGTTGAATGCGACGACGGAGGGTGAGGGATGTTTTTACCTCAGATTCAGAGAAGGGAAGACCTAAGAAAATATTTCCTTCTTCATCGGCATAGAGCATATAACGTACACTAGATGTACTGTTGTAGAAAAGTCGGGAAAAATGGGCAACTCGGTTACGATTACCTTCTGCTATAAGTGGGGCCACATTAGCTGCTAATAATAGGCCCAGGTCTCGACCATAACGAGTGTCATTGAGGCTAGCATCTTCTTGAATAGTATTGACTGCCCAGAAGCTCAAGCTACTCATGAGCAAAGATACCATCAGGGTGATAACTGCCATGAGTTTAGTTTGGAGGGTAAACTCAGACCACCAATTAGCGATAATTTCTCCGATTTTTTTGAGGAGGGGAAGCATTTTTTAAGTCAAAAGTTAAAAGTTAATAAAAGTTAAAATTATCTTTTGATTCTATCCTACTATTTACTAAAAAAGTTGCAATATAGCTGTCGTCAGAAACCTGACTACCTATATCTCGGCGATAATACATTCCTTCAAATTGAATATAATCTACAGCAGTATAAGCTTTTGCCTTAGCTTCAGTAAAATTAGTCCCTACTGCTGTTACTGCCAAGACACGACCGCCGTCGGTGATTAAATTTTGTGCCTGAAATTTTGTTCCAGCATGAAATATTGTTGCTCCAGTGGCTTGAGCTTTTTCTATTCCAGAGATGATTTTGCTTTTCTCATAAGCTCCCGGATAACCACCAGAAGCTAGAACTACACAAACGCTTACTCCTTGTTTCCAATTAATCGGAGGCAACTGGGCCAAGCGTTTTTCACAACAAGCTAATAATAATTCCTCCAAAGGAGTTTCTAGTAATGAGAGAAGAGGTTGAGTTTCTGGGTCTCCAAACCTACAATTAAATTCCAATACTTTTGGTTCTCCTGTAGGGCTGATCATTAATCCAGCATAAATCACTCCTTGGTAATTTATACCACGTTTTTGTAAATTAGTCAAAGTTGGTTCTAGGACTTGTTGTTGAATACAGGCCATGAGTTCGGGGGTAACAATAGGAGTAGGGGCATAAGCCCCCATACCTCCAGTGTTAGGTCCTGTGTCTCCTTCACCTACTGCTTTATGGTCTTGGGCTGGTAATAGGGGACGAATGGTTAGTCCATCGGTTAGGGCTAATACTGATATTTCTTGACCTGTGAGGAACTCTTCTATTACCACAGATTGGTTTTTTTTGTCAAATTCTCCCCGGAAGATCATATCTATAGCATTATGAGCCATCTCAATTGTAGTGGCGACAGTAACTCCTTTTCCAGCAGCTAGACCATCTGCTTTAATAACTATAGGAATTTCTGTAATATATTCTTTAGCAGTTTCGGCTCTGGTAAAAGTGGCTGATTTTGCAGTGGGAATATTTGCTTCGGCCATGAATTGTTTAGCCCAAGATTTGCTAGCCTCGAGAATAGCGCCTGCTTTGGTGGGACCGAATATTTTGAGATTGGGTTGTTGTAGGTAGTCGGTGATGCCCAGAGCTAAAGGAGCTTCAGGACCAACAACTACCAGAGAGATATTTTGATCGTTGATGAGTTGTTTGAGGGCTGGAAAGTCTGTAACTGGGATGACTATGTTTTGACATTTTGCCTGGGTAACTGTGCCGCCATTACCAGGGGTGCAAAATATTTGTTGAACTTGGGAAGAGTGGGATAGTTTCCAGGCGATCGCGTGCTCTCTACCGCCGTTACCTACTATTAATATTTTCACGTTTTTTTGACTTTTGAATTATTGTTTTTACTGCATTTTTTATTATCTCATTGTCTTGGTGAGGTATACCTATCACGGGCAAGATACCCCCACTGGGTACATTTAATTTTTAATATCTGTACTTCGTATATTTGGAATTTGCTGTAATATTTTACTGTATCCAAACTATTCAAAACTAAAACCTACTCTAATTAATCCAACTCATCAGCGATCGCTCGAAATAAAGCTATAGTTTCTACATCATCAATACTTCTCAAAATAGTATTACTAGACCCAGTTTTTACCCCTACAAAATTCTTTTCTGGATTAATATAAATGTATTGTCCCCAAGCACCATTCGCACAATAATCACCTTTTGAACCTTCAGGAATCCACCAATGATATTGATAACCCCACTTAAAATACATCTCATCTGTTGCTCCTGGTTTTAGGTGATAACTATCGGGTATTGTTGACTCTTTTACCCAACTTTTAGGGATGATTTGTTGTCCGTTAAAATATCCATTGTGTAGATAAACTAAACCAAATTTTGCATAATCTCTTAAAGTACAATTCATCCCACAAAAAGTTACTTCAGTTCCATAATTATCAGTCAACCAATAAGCATCTGATTCTGCTCCCATTGGTTGCCATAATTTCTTTTCTAAATAACTAACAATATCTTGCCTAGTTACCCGCCTCAATAATAAACCTAATATCTGAGTATTCAAACTCACATATTCAAAATAATTTCCTGAGGGAAATTGAGAAGGATAATTTAAAATAACCTTTTCTATTGGTCGCATATACAAAAACAACTTATATAGAAGTTGGTTAATATCAGAATTTTTATCTTCATAAGCTTCACTAAACTTTATACCTGAAGACATTTGCAGAATATGCTTAATTGGTACATTGTTATATCCCGATTCTTTTAACTCTGGCATATACTGAGTAATCGGGTCATTAATATTTTGAATATAACCTTCATTAATAGCAATTCCAACCAATGCAGAAATAAAGCCTTTTGCCACTGACCAAGAAGTTTTTTTGTCAAACTTTGTATAACCTTGAGAATACTTTTCATAAATAATCAAGTCATCTCTCAGTATTAAAATACCTGTGTTACCTGTTCGTTGTAAAAAATCTACCATTGTCCGAGTTTCACCCTGAAATTGATAGGATGTATTTAAGTCGCACAAATCTTCCTGAAAAATATAGGCTTGGGTAGCACAACGGATAATTTTACTGGGAAAAACCTGATCCATGCTGTGAAAGTTTTTTACTCTTTTCTCATCATCAAACATAGTTATTTTGGGTTCGAGATAGAAGCGCCAAAAAATCAAACCAATAGCAATCAGAAGAACAATAACAATTAGAATAAAATTGACAATAAGCATAGTTATTATTTAAGAGATAGGCAGGGATACTGCTGAGGCAATGCTCCACATTTGATGTTGTGTAGCAAAACGCTATTAATCTTACCATCTTAAAATAAAATTGACTAGAGGTTAACAGATACCAGATATTGAATACTATTTCTCATTAGATATCCCCAAAAGTAAGCATTAAGCACTTTAGTAGTCAGCTCGAGAGCTTTTCCTAGGTCATGCTGCTTGAAAAGTGCTGTAATTCTTCTTGGAGGCTAATTCCTCCTTCTAGCTGATAGCTGAATACTTACCTCCAAAATAAAAATAATAACTCTGAAAAAGGTGAAGGAAAGAACAGACCTAGAAATCCAATAAATAACCAGAGTTATTCTTGAAATTGGATCTAAATAGTTGGAGAAAAAAGTGACTTATTGTGGTATAAAATAAAGATAGTTAATCCTTGAAATTGAATCGCCTAAAAAAAGCTAAATCAACAAGCTATAGTCGAAAATTAAACAGTAAAAAAAGATAGCTTAGTCAGAATTGGTCCAAAATAACTGTCGTAATTATGGACCAAGCCCTAATTTATACTAGCGATCGCATACTGAATAAATTAGAAGAATGGAAGTCAAAAAAATTAGAAATACTTTGGTTGCCTACCTATCCACCAAAACATAATATAAGAGAAATATTATGGAAATTTATCAAAAAAAAATGGATGGAAATAGGAGATACCAGAAAACTGTAACAACTTACTTCAATATCTTCAAAAAGTGCTTGATAATTGAGGAACAGAATATGTAATTAATTTTGCATAGGCACTTATCTCTATATAGGTTATTATAGATTATTTCTTTGCTTTCCTTCTGCTAACTAAGGAAATAAGAAGAAATGTTTTATTGGTAAAATACAAAAGCTTAAATTAATGGGAAAAATGCAAATGACTGAAGAGAGAAGAAAACAACAAAACAAAATTAAGCGAGTGGGTGTTATTGGTGGTGGTCAGTTAGCATGGATGATGGCAGATGCAGCTAAAAAACTAGGAGTAGATCTAATTATTCAAACTTCTCATAAAGATGACCCGGCAGTATCTATAGCAAAGGATATTGTTTTGGCAGAAATTGATGATTATCAGGCAACTACTAAGTTAGCAAATAGTTGTAATGTGATTACTTTTGAGAATGAGTTTATTAATATAGATGAGTTGTCATTTCTGGCTGAAAAGGATGTAATTTTTCGTCCGAGTTTATCTGTGTTGAAGCCTTTATTAGATAAATATGAGCAGTTGTGTTATTTACAAGATTTAGGTTTGCCTGTTCCTAACTTTTGGGAGTGGGGCAAAGAAATTGAGCCTTTATCTTTCCCCTTAGTATTGAAAGCTCGTCGTCATGGTTATGATGGTCAAGGGACTTTTATTGTTAAGGATATTGAGAGTTTACAGTCTCAGGGAAATTCTGAATTTTTCATACAAGAATTTGTTCCTTTTGACCGAGAAGTTGCTGTTATTGCTGCTCGTGGAGTCGCTGGTGAAGTTAAGATTTATCCCGTAGTAGAAACTCAACAACAAAATCAGGTTTGTCGGCGGGTTTTTGTCCCTGATGAAAATTGGGAATTAGGAGAAAAAATTGAGGCGATCGCTCATTCTCTTCTCAATAGTTTAGAAGTAGTGGGAGTATTGGGTATTGAAATGTTTATTACTCAAGATAAAAAAGTTTTGATTAATGAAATTGCTCCAAGAACTCATAATTCTGGTCATTACACTTTAGATGCTTGCCAAACTTCTCAATTTGAACAACATTTGCGGGCAGTTTGTGGTTTACCTCTGGGTAGTACCGCTCTCAAGGCTAGGGGAGCAGTGATGGTAAATTTATTGGGTTATGAATTTGGGAAAAAAAATTACTTGACAAAACAGCAACAGTTGGCAAGTATTCCTAATGCTTCAATTTGGTGGTATGGCAAAACAGAATCTCGCCCTGGTCGAAAGTTAGGTCATGTCACGGTTTTGCTGGATCAGGAAAATTCCGAAACTATGGGTCGAGAGGCTAAGGCTATCGCTGATCAAATAGAGAATATCTGGCACAGCTAAAGTTTGCTGTTGCCTATTTCAGACAATTTATGACTTTTGACTTTTAAATTTTGAAATTTGACTATCACCAAGGTAGTGACAGAAAACAAAATAATTGCTATAATACTCAGTAAGTTGTACTACGACGTTGGTGACTGCCAAAAATGTTTTTTTGACCTACAAATCAAAAAACATGGGTATTTTGAGATGTTTGAGTGGCAGTAGACTGGGCTTGTACCCAGAAACTTTAAACTTGGGCCGAGATACCCACCTGGTATTATCCAGGTCAAAAGCTGAGGTAAGACGGCGTTGCGGTAAACTTTTTTGGCCATTCAAGGGTAGTTGTGATAAATTAACGAGACATAAATTTCATAACCTTTGCTACACAATAATTATGGTCCTTAAAATTCCACCTAGAGACTCTGAATCTAATGAAACAAATGATCAAAGGGAAATCCTAACTGATGAGATAGAAACCTTACCAATTCAATCTGAGACGGCTTTGTTCAAATCGTTTGGCAAAAAAAAGAAATTGATTTGGGTTAGTCTCCTAGCAATTATTTCAGCAACAACTTTTGGCAGTCTAAAATTTCTCATCGATCAAAAGACTTCTCTCAACCCAACCTCAGAAAGTTCTCTGACGAATATCCTCTCTGTTCAAGCTATACCAATAAAATTAGTCAACTCCTACTCAGTTTCCCAAAGTTATACAGGAGTTGTAGAAGCCAAAAGAACCAGTGAACTTGGTTTCGAGCAATCA
>JAKQYF010000202.1 GCA_023356535.1 Trichodesmium sp. MAG_R03
GCTAAATTTACCTTGTCAACATTCTTTAATTATGCTATTGATCGGGATACTAAAATTGGTAGTGTTGTCAGCAACTCACCTGCTAGCGCACTCGCGGCCAGAGCTCGTTTGAATTGGAGAAGAGCTTCTGTTGGTGTCACCTACTATTTTGGTGATATTCTACCCAATTCTTTTGAAGACCGCTTATTGCTAGAGTTGAGTATTCGTCCGCTCCCGACTGTTGCCTTCTCTAGCTATGTTGCACCCATTGATCAAACTTCTAGTCCCTCTCCCTATGGTGCCAGTGTAACTTGGAAACTGAAAAATAAATATAATAGTCCAACCCTATCTTTGAATTGGCAGAATCAGAAATATAATTATGCTGATGACCCTTTTGGAAATGAAATCATCCTAAATGATAATACTTTTACGGTGATATTTCGCGTTGGTAAGTAGAGCTTGCTGATTATTTCTCAAAACATTTACAGATAAAGGGTTGAGTCTTATATCATCTCCGGTTGAATAGGTATAAAGAAATTAGGTAGAAGTAGGGGCGAACAGCCACTCCCCCCTAAAGGAGTCAGGAAGGAAGAGGAGGAAGTTTTTGATCACTAATTATCCGGACATGATATTACTCCTACTTGACTTTTTTCCCAGTCAATAGTAGCGATCGCTCCCAACTTTTCTCCGTTACAAACCCTAACAACCACATCTTCATTTTGATAATCAATTAAATGCTTTGCTCCCAATTTTTGCACATAGTCAAAATTACTCCGAGAACAAGTTGTAATCACCTCTAACCCTTCTAAAGATGCTAACTGTAGGGCAAAACCACCAACTCCACCAGCGCCACCATGAATTAAAATAGTTTGCTTGGACTCAATATGCAAACGTTGATACAAAGCATGATCAGCAGTGAAACTAGCACAAGGAATGGCAGCAGCTTCAGCAAAAGAAATACCCTCTGGAATTGAAGCAACTCCCATGACATTAGCGTTGGTATATTCTGCATACCCTCCAGGTTTAGACAAATTGTCCATGATCATAAACTTTATCTCCTACTTTCCAGTCAGTCACATCAGTACCGACAGCATCTACAACCCCTGCCACATCTAATCCCAAAATAAATGGATAACTCCACCTTAACGACCCAGAAGCAGCTAGTTTGTAATCAACAGGGTTTAACCCGACAGCGTGAACTTTTACCCGCATTTCTCCTGCTGCCGGTTGCAGTAAAGGCATTTCTGCAATATGTAAATTATTAAGAGACCCAGGTTTTTCTAAGACTAATGCTTGCATTTTTCCTCCTTGCTTATAACTAAAATTTAATTGTAATTTTACCGCAATGGGAACCTATTTGCATATAACTTAGTGCTTCTGGAGCTGACTCAAATGGAAAGACACAATCGCATACGGGACATAGCTTATGGACATTTATTGCCCTATTCATTGCTTCAAACATCTGACGCGAACCCACAAAAATACCCTGTATTCGCACCCCTTTCATGACTGCGGGTAAAGGATTAAATTCTGCTTGTACTCCTGCCAAGACACCTATTAAACTTATTTGACCTCCTATTTTCACTGCCTTTAAAGACTTGCTCAAAGTATTTGCTCCGCCAACCTCCACAACATAGTCAACTCCAATTCCCTCAGTCAGTGCTAACACTTGTTTTTCCCATTTAGGCACAGATTTATAATTAATAATATCAGATGCACCTAACTGTTTCACCCGCTCCAATTTCTCATCACTACTAGAAGTTACAATGACTCGCGCTCCTGCCATAACTGCAAACTGTAAGGCAAACAAGGAAACTCCACCTGTTCCCATTACCAGCACTGTTTCCCCTGGTTTTAAACCCCCTTCTATTAAAGCGTGCCAAGCTGTTACCGCAGCACAAGGTAAAGTAGCTGCTTCTGTATCAGATAGGTGAGATGGAATATGTACCACTCCATCTTCAGCTAAAACTACATATTCTGCTAACATTCCGTCAACTTCGCCACCCAAGGCTGACTTTGTTGCTTCTGTAGTCAAATTGCCAGATAACCATTTCTGCATAAAAATACCAGCAACTCTATCTCCCGGTTTCACTCTAGTGACACCTTCCCCCACAGACACAACTTCTCCTGCTCCATCGGAACATGGAATTACAGGTAAAGGTAGATGGGGGTTATAAAGACCTTTAACCATTAAAATATCTCGATAGTTAAGGGAGACAGCTTTAACTTTCACTAAAACTTCCCCAAATTTTGGTTGTGGTTGTGGTCTTTCAGTACAGACTAAGTTACCAAATTCTTGAATTTCAAAAGCTTTCATCAAATTCTCTCCTTAATTAGCTTTTATGAAATACCTACAGCGCTTTTAGTAGCCTACACAATAGGGGCGCTGCATGCAATACCTCTAATAGATATCAGGACTTACGCAAAGGTACTATATATAGAGTCTTGGTTCGTTACGAAGTGCGCAATTCAAGTCGCGAAGCGTTAGCGCCGCTTTGCGTCAGCAAAACACACCCTACCAATGCTGTTCATGGGTAAGTCCTATATTATTCAAACCTATGACTTATTTTCTTGCTTACTTTCACCAGACGACTTCAACCGCCAGCCTTTTCTCACAGTTTGTCGAGAGCGAGCAACAACTAAACTATCATCTTCCACATCTTTTGTAACTACTGAACCAGCCGCTACCGTCACATCTTCCCCTAAAGTTACAGGAGCAACCAATACACTATTTGAACCAGTTTTAGAGCGATCGCCTATTTGAGTCTTATGTTTCTTCACCCCATTATAATTAGCAGTAATTGTACCAGCACCAATATTTACATTTTCTCCCAGAGTTGCATCCCCCAAATAAGATAAATGAGCAGCATTAGAGCGATCGCCCACCTGAACTTTCTTCAACTCCACAAAATTACCAATCCGACAGTCAGAACCCACTTGAGAATCACCCCGTAAATGAGCATAAGGACCAATACGAGTATTATCACCCACCACACTATCAGAAACCACCGAGTACAAAACCGAGGTATTTTTACCTATTTGACTATTTTCAATCAAACTTCCTGGCCCAATGCGACTACCAGAACCTATCGTACTCCGACCTCGAATATGAGTTTGTGGTTCAACAATAACATCCTGTTCCAACAAAACTGTATCATCAATGGTAATACTATCGGGGTCTATCAAAGTTACACCAGCAGCCATCCAATTATCTTTGACTCGCATCTGCAAAATCTCATAAGCCGCAGCTAAATGTTTACGATGATTAATGCCAACAATTTCTTGATAGTCATTCAGATTAACTGCCATGACAGGATTAAGAAGAGGAACTACATCTGTTAAGTAATACTCTTGTTGGTCATTGTCTGCTTTTAGTTCAGGCAATATCTTTGCCAAATCAGGCCACTTGAAACAGTAAACTCCTGCATTAACTCGATGGTTTTGTTTCTGGGCAGCGGTACAATCTCGATCTTCTACTATTTGAGTCACAAAATTATTTGTATCACAGAATATCCTACCGTAACCTTTAGGATTAGGTAGATTGGCCGTCAAGATAGTCGCTGCATTTTGATTTTCCTTATGGGCATCAATTAACTGCTTGAGAGTTTCTGGTCGTAATAATGGTACATCTCCATTTAATACCAGCAGATCCTCAGAAAATTCTTTGAGATAGGGTAATAATTGTTGAATAGCGTGACCAGTTCCCAATTGTTCCGTCTGTTCTACAAATTCTAGTGTAGGAATATTATCATTATCAATATTATTTTTATTACCTAGGAGGGATTTTTGAACAAGGTCTCCACGATAACCAACTATTACCATTATTCTTGATGGTTGAATAGAAACACAACTTTTCAGAACTCGCTCCGCTAAGCTACAGGAAGCTAATTGGTGTAATACCTTGGGTAAGTCTGATTTCATTCTCGTGCCACGTCCAGCTGCTAGAATTGCTACCGCTACCATGATTTTTAGAATTATTTGCTTTCTGAATAAGAAACGTTATATGACGAATCTATAATACTCATATTCTCATATTTGACTGAGAATTACAGCGCTTTTCAGATTGATGAACTACATCGCCATAACCAAAACCTTGTAGGGACCAAGACTTACGCAGTGCTGCTATAATATGGCGCATAAATTTGTCATTTTCCCAAAATTGCCACTACAATTAGTGCTGTTGCGTAAGTCCTGTATAGTATAAACTTTTGACTTGATTATGCAAAACCATAACTTTTAACTTTTAACTTTTAACTTTATTAGGCCAGCGTTTTTTCCAATGGGATGTACTTTCTAAAGATGATTTTTTTTGTTCCAACTGACGGCGATGCAAAATTACCTTAGTGGGGTCAGATAGTTGTGGGTCACGGTAAGGAATACTAGCGCGAGTAAGTAAGTGTTCTTTTTCCTTTTGAGAAAGTGGGGGTAAATTTTTCTCCACAAAACTGGCCACTGTTCCTGGCGATCGCCTACCTACTGGCATTGTAGAACCAATTTTTAAACCAGCTTCAAGTAATGCTGTTCTGACTGCTGCGGAACAGGAATATGTTGTTAGATAACCATTGGGTTTGAGACAGCTACTGACTAAGGATAAAAATTCTACTGTCCAGAGTTGGGGACAACTCGGTGGTGAAAAGGGGTCTAGAAATATAGCATCTGTCTGGAAGCTAACATTACTTAATTGTTGAATAGTTGTCCTTGCATCCCCTGTTAGGAGTTTGGCCTCAATTTTCTCTGTTTGTAATTGATGGGTTTTGGCTAGAATTGCTAATAGTTCTGGCACAGGTTCTGGCCAATTATTGAGAAGACCTTTAGCGATCGCTGCTTTTGGCACTTCTGGGTCTAACTCCAGTCCCACCTGCACGACTTTGCAACTAGGATTAACTTTCCAAATAGCTGCCAAAGCTGAGGCTGTATTATACCCTAGTCCATAACAAATGTCAAGTAAGCATACTACAGATTTCTCTACTCTAGATAGTAGTTGAACTGGGTAAACAAACTTAAATTCTGCTTCTTGTTGAGCGCCAAAATGAGAGTGAAAAGTTTCACCAAATTCCGATGAAAAGAAAGTCCATGAACCATCTGCTGTTAATTGTGGTATGAATCTGTAATTTGTCAATTCTTCCTCCTTAATATTCCTGTAATGAACAAACTGAAAAAATTATACCTATCCACCTGGTTTCCTTACCCTAGTTCTTGGTTAAAAGCTTTAATTATGCTTTATTTTTTGACTTTTCTAATTGCCATAATCAGAAATTTTGAACTAGGAGGATATTTTTGGGAACAATTAGGGAGCAGTTTAGAAATATTGGTTTGTTTTAGTATTATTTGTTTATTTTTTTCGATTCCTCTTTTTGCCTTTGCACATCATTTTTTTATTTTATTATTTCACACAATTAGGCAGACTTTTTCTCGGAAATATCGTTATTATTTATTTTTTTTTCCTGCATTTATTAGTTGGTGGAAAGCATTATATAGCTGGTTAGTTATTATGAGTAGTACCTTGGCAGCTATTTTAGTGTCTACATTAATCCTACCTTTGCTTAAGCTAAATTACACAGTTTTTATCTTAGAAAAAAATCGATTCTTATATCCGGAATCATTTATCGATAAGTTACTAATCTTGATCTTTATTATTATTTGGCTCATAGTAGCTGCTAAGTTATATCAATTTGAATTGATATTAAACAGTTTTTTTATGTTAATAAACAAAAAATATTATACTCAATCCAAGAATTATAAAGTCAATCAAATAAATCAAAATAAGCACCATATTGATTTGAATAAGATAAATAATGAATTAGAAAATTCAAGCATTTATTATGAAGTAAATCAAATCAGGAAATCCCAAAAATCCAGAAATAAAACCTACAAAAAGAAATTAATTAACTCCCAAAATAATTACCAAAAAAATAATTACCCAAGAAAATTATATCAAATTATCAAAAATAATATTTTAGTTTTACTAATTATTCCTTTACTAGGATTAGGGGTATATAGATTTTCTCAATTGCAATTAGCTTCGGAAAATCCTGTAGCTATAATGACTGATATTCCTGCACCAATAACAAAAGAAGTTAATCCTGAAAACTTAAAAGTTACAGAGTTAAAAACTCAACCATCACCCATATATTCTCCAACAAAAAAATCTTTATCTATTCCCACAACAACTATTATTTTACCACCACCTGACCCATTTACATTAGCTGTAAACCGAGCTCTGAATGCAGCAGAAATGGCTCAGTCTGCCAAATCTCAAATAGAATGGGAAGCAGTAGCAAGTCAGTGGCAAGACGCAACGGAATTAATGAAAATAGTTCCACCATCTCATCCTAAATATAAGGAAGCTAGAAAAAAAGTCAAAGAATATCAAAGCTATACTGACTATGCAATTAGAGTTGTAAAAAATCAAAGGTAAAAAAGTCTTAGTAGAATATAATTAAGACAGAAAATTGAAGCACAAGAAGGACAAGCTTAAGTTGTTAACTAGGGTTTACTGATTAATTATAAAAGTCTTGACAGATACAGGCTTTAGCCTTCCTGCTCCCTGTTCCCTAAAACAAAGGTAATTAATTATGGTTCAGTATAGATTTATCCAGCTTGCTAGACAAGGAAATTCTAAAGCGATCGCTACCCTATTAAATAGTAAATTACACTCTGAAGGTATTAAAGTCAAAGCTAGTGTGGTTAATAATTGGCTACACATACTTCTAGAATCTGATGAATTGCCAGATAGAAGTTCAATTATATATCTAGTTAGAAATCAACTACTAAAATTAAAACTGGATTCAATTAAAAGAGTAAAATTATTGTTCAAAAGATACATTGATGAGTATCCTACCTGGGGTCAAGAATTTGATTTAGAATTAAGCTTGGAATGTATTTTTGATAATAAACAAAATAGATTTTATCCAAAGTCTAAAATTAATAATAGCAAAAATAAAGGTTTGAATAATCTCAGAATGAGTCAGATAACTTTAGGTATAGTTGTAATAATATTATTCATTGCTTTAGTTGTTTTTATTAGGAAAACTTTGATTAAGCAACCATCACAAACTCTTAATAGTAGTAAAATTTATCCTCAAGCATTACCAACAGAAGAAAACCTAACTTAAAATCAACATGACTAATACAAATCTCCTTATTTCTCCTCAGTGGCTGGCAAATCATACTAGGGACCCAAACCTAATTATAATTGACTGCCGTTTTTCCTTAGCAGATCCAGAATTAGGCAAAAAACAATATCAAGAGAGTCATATTCCTGGTGCATTCTATTTAGACCTCAACCAAGATCTTTCTAACCCTGTACAAGAACATGGTGGACGTCATCCATTACCTAACCTGGAAAAACTTGCACAAAAATTAGCAATAATAGGTGTTAAATATCAAGAAACTTTCATCGTAGCTTATGATGATTCTCGCTTTGCCTTTGCTTCCCGTTTATGGTGGTTATTAACATATATGGGTCATGAAAAGGTTGCTCTTTTGGATGGGGGTTTTTCTGGGTGGCAAAAAGAATATCCAGTTACAAATGAAATTCCTACTCAAAATAATGGTTTCTTTCAACCCCAAATTCAAGCAAAAATAGTGGTAGATATAGAAACAGTTAAAAGCAAAAAAGATTTGTCGGGAGTTATTTTAGTTGATTCGCGAGATAGCGATCGCTACTTAGGGAAATATGAACCTATTGACCCTATTGCTGGTCATATTCCAGGGGCAGTTAATTATCCTTGGAAACAAGTTACTGATGAAAATAGTAAGGCCAAAGTTTCGGCACAAGTTTCTCGTTGGGAAGAAGTAAAAAATGCGGAGGAAATTATTGTCTATTGTGGTTCTGGTGTGACTGCTTGTGTAAATTTATAGTCTTTAAAAATGGCGGGTATTAATACAGGAAAACTTTATGCAGGTAGTTGGAGTGATTGGTGTTCTTATTTGCTATAGTAATCCTATTTTATTCATCAGGACTTACGCAAATTCACCTTGAAAACGCCATATGTAGGGGCGAATGGCATTCGCCCTCACCCTCGTGTAGTGCCCGCGCGTAAGTCCTGTTTGTAATAATCACAGAAAGCTTTTTCTAGAACCCTGGAAGTAGAAACCTCTTGATCTCCATAGTATCGAAATAATGAATTCTTTTCTAGGGTTTATAAAACATCATCTTTAACTTATTGATTGATTTTCTTCATGTTGTTTTCTACAATAAGTTACATTTCCTTTCACAATATCATAAATCTAGTTTATAAGAATTATTAAGTGCATTGTTACACAGAAATGGTATTAGTTGCAACGCTGTAATAATTAGTAACAATTATTAAGCACATTGTTACATAGAAATAGTATAAGATGGGTATAAGGCAGAAAAAAATTGTTGAAAATGCCAATTCAAAGTTAAAGAGAATCTCACATCCCAAACCAATATATTCAATCATTAACAACCATACTTATGAATATCAAAAAAAAAATTGGATTTTTATCCTCTCTGTGTGTATCACTACTTGCATTTATATTACACTTACTTTAAATCCTTCTTTGTCAACTAGTGATAAAAATCAAAGTCAATTAAATAATGCAGTTCCTTTATGGAACAACTTAGGAAATATCCATCATAAAATTACAACAAATTCTCCTCAAGCTCAACGTTACTTCGACCAAGGCTTAACCTTTACTTTTGGCTTTAACCATGCTGAAGCTAAACGTTCTTTTCAACAAGCTACCCAACTAGATTCTGATTGTGCTATGTGTTATTGGGGTATGGCTTTATCAGAAGGTCCTAATATCAATGCTCCAATGAATAAAGAATCTATTCCTCCTGCTTATCAAGCTATCCAAAAAGCTCAAAAACTTTCTACGAAAACTACTCCCATAGAACAAGCTTATATTGAAGCTTTATCTCAAAGATATTCTGCTCAAAATTTAGAAAATCGTCAACCTTTAGATCTGGCTTATGTTAATGCCATGAGAGAACTTTCTCAACAATATCCTAATGATTTAGATGCAGCCACCCTATTTGCTGAATCTTTAATGGATTTAATGCCCTGGAATTACTGGCAAGAAAATGGTGAACCTCAACCTTTAACAAATGAAGTTGTTAAAACATTAGAGTTTGTATTAGAAAAAAATCCAAATCATCCCGGAGCAATACATTATTATATTCATGCCCTCGAAGCTTCCCCATATCCAGAAAAAGCAGAAAAAGCAGCCGATCGTCTCCGTAATTTAGTTCCTGCCTCTGGTCATTTAGTACATATGCCGTCTCATCTTTATCTCAGAATTGGTCGTTATCATGATGCAGCTAGTGCCAACCAAAATGCGATTAAAGCAGATGAAAAATTTCTGGCAACTTCTCAACAAAAGGGATTATATTCAGCACTTTATTATCCTCACAATATTCATTTTTTATGGTCAGCAGCTAGTATGGAAGGACGTAGCGAAGATGCAATTAATGCTGCTAGAAAGTTAGTAGATAAAGTTTCTCAACAGGAAGTTAAGCAACTTCCTTGGACTGAAATTTTTCTCCCCACTCCCTATTTTTCCTTGGTGCAATTTGGCAAGTGGGATGAAATTCTTACCGAATCTAAACCATCAAATGAGTTTCCTTATACCATGGCAATGTGGCATTATACAAGAGGTATGGCATGGGTAGGTAAGGGAAATTTAGAAAATGCTCAATTTGAGTATGAAAAAATCAAGGATTTATTGCAAAATGCAGAATTTAGTAGTTTAGAAACTGCAAATGTTCCTGCGACAAATTTAATCTCAATTGCTAATCATTTATTAGTGGCAAAAATGGCAGACCTAAAAGATAAAAATGAAGAGATGATTTCCGAATACCAAGCTGCTGTAAAACTTCAGGATAATTTACCTTATATGGAACCTCCTTATTGGTATTATCCTGTGCGTCTATCTTTAGGTGCAGCGTTGTTAAGGTTAAATAGGGAACAAGAAGCAGAAGCAGTGTATCGTCAAGATTTACCGAAAAATTGGGTTTAAAGCCTCCCCCTTTCAGGGGGACTTTTGATTTTGTATATATTGTTTAAGGGTTTGAAGTGGAGCGCCCCCAACAGAAGCTACAAAATATGAAGGACTCCATAATGAAGTTTTGTGAGGTTTTTTATATCCTGCTGCTCCATATAATCTACTAGAAACACCTTTGAGATGATTAACTATTTGAGATA
>JAKQYF010000203.1 GCA_023356535.1 Trichodesmium sp. MAG_R03
AGTAATTCAAATTTTAGGTCGTAGAACTAAGAATAATCCAGTTTTGATTGGGGAACCTGGTGTGGGAAAAACGGCGATCGCTGAGGGTCTGGCACAACGCATTGCTAATAATGATATACCGGATATTCTCGAAGAAAAGCGGGTGGTTACTCTAGATATTGGTCTATTGGTTGCTGGTACTAAATACCGGGGTGAGTTTGAGGAACGTCTGAAGAAAATTATGGATGAAATTCGCTCTGCGGGTAATGTTATCCTGGTTATTGATGAGGTTCATACTCTGATTGGAGCTGGCGCTGCTGAAGGGGCCATTGATGCTGCGAATATTTTGAAGCCTGCTTTGGCTCGTGGGGAGTTACAGTGCATAGGGGCGACTACTCTGGATGAGTATCGGAAACATATTGAACGGGATGCAGCTTTGGAACGTCGCTTTCAACCAGTAATGGTGGGTGAACCTTCTATTGATGAAACTATTGAGATATTATATGGTTTAAGGGAACGTTATGAGCAACACCATAAATTAAAAATTTTGGATACTGCTTTGGAAGCTGCTGCTAAGTTATCAGACCGTTATATTAGCGATCGCTATTTACCAGATAAAGCTATTGACTTGATAGATGAAGCTGGTTCTCGTGTCCGCTTGATTAATTCTCAACTACCTCCTGCTGCTAAGGAACTGGATAAAGAGTTACGCAGAATTCTGAAGGACAAGGATGAGGCGGTTCGTTCTCAGGATTTTGATAAGGCGGGAGAGTTGCGCGACCGGGAAATGGAAATTAAATCGGAAATTCGCACTCTTGCTCAAAATAAAAAGCTCGACTCTACTAATGAAGATGATTCTCCAATGGTGACTGAGGAGGATATTGCTCATATTGTGGCAAGTTGGACTGGTGTTCCCGTCAATAAGTTAACTGAGTCTGAGTCTGAGAAACTCTTGCACATGGAAGATACTCTACACCAACGTTTGATTGGTCAGGAGGAAGCTGTTAAGGCAGTATCTCGTGCTATTCGTCGGGCAAGAGTGGGATTGAAAAACCCCAACCGGCCTATTGCTAGTTTTGTTTTCTCTGGACCGACTGGGGTTGGTAAGACAGAACTGACTAAGGCTTTAGCTGCATATTTCTTTGGGTCTGAGGAGGCGATGATCCGTTTGGATATGTCGGAATATATGGAACGTCATACTGTTTCTAAGTTGATTGGTTCTCCTCCTGGTTATGTGGGTTATAATGAGGGTGGTCAGTTAACTGAGGCAGTTCGTCGTCGCCCTTACACTGTGGTGTTGTTTGATGAAATTGAAAAAGCACACCCTGATGTATTTAATATGCTGTTGCAAATTTTGGAAGATGGTCGCTTGACTGATTCGAAGGGCCGGACTGTTGATTTTAAGAATACCTTGATTATTATGACTTCTAATATCGGTTCTAAGGTGATCGAGAAAGGAGGCGGTGGTCTTGGTTTTGAGTTCTCAGACAATGAGGCTGATGCTCAGTATAACCGAATTCGCAATTTGGTGAATGAGGAGTTGAAGCAGTATTTCCGCCCTGAGTTCCTTAACCGTTTGGATGAGATTATTGTGTTCCGTCAGTTGACTAAGGATGAGGTGAAAGAAATTGCTGTTATTCTGCTCAAAGAAGTGTTTAGTCGGTTGACAGAGAAGGGTATTAAGTTAGAAATTACTGATCGTTTCCAGGAGCGGTTGGTTGAGGAGGGTTATAATCCTAGTTATGGGGCACGTCCTTTGCGTCGGGCCATTATGCGTTTGCTTGAGGATAGTTTGGCTGAGGAAATTCTGGCTGGCAAGATCAATGAGGGCGATACTGCTGTGGTTGATGTTGGGGAAGATGGTCAGATTAAGGTTTCTAAGGGTGAAGAAAAAGCAAAACGAGAGTTGGTACCTCAAGTTGTCGAATAAATAGGGTTTAGTTTCTTTCGGAAACAACATTTAAGTTGATTTAACATGGAAAAACGGCAGGGAGTTTAAATTCCTTGCCGTTTTTTAGGCAATTTGAGGAACAGCCTTAACACCTACAACCGAGATTCCGCAGGTCTTTATACATCTTTATGTATATTTACATTTTCAAATAGACTTATACGAAAAACCTTCATTCTAGAACTTAATATCAATAAAGTTTATCAATAACTAATTTTTTATGAGAAAATCAGTTACAATTCTTTATGACAGTGAAAATCGATGCCCATAGCTATAAGGTTTTCAGGGAGAGCATTCGGGGCGATAGTTTAATAAAACTTATCAATTTAATGTTAAGAAGTGCGGAATGTGGGCTACAAATAGTGTATGATTCTATATGGGTTGGTAATTCCTGAAAGATATGGAAATTGAATAAGTTGAGATGAAAGTGGGTTTTAATTTTTGAGGGGGAAAATAATCTATATATTACTAAAGGAAAGGCTGGTACAAATTTAAAAGCTAAATTAGTGCTGAAACCGAAAAAGTCAGAGAATGATTAACCAAAAAAAATTAGAGGAATCTATTGTTTTAATTACCAGTGCTAGTGAAAAAAAAGCTAATGTTATTGGCACTGGGTTTGCTTTTCATCGAGAACAAAATTATACTTATTTACTTACCTGTGCCCATGTTGTTGAAGATGTGGGTGGTAAGGAGAATGTACGGATAAATAATAATAATGATATTCCTGCAGAAGTTGTAGCCATAGGCAATATTCATGGTTTTGATTTAGCAGTTTTAAAAGTCAAAGATATTTTGAGTCTTCCTTTGTTAGAGCTAATGATTTTATCTGAGGAGAAAGAAATAAATTACCACATTAATATTCCTGGTAACTATCTCTATACTAATAAAATAACTGAATTTAAGCCAATAACAGGAATAATTAGTCAAAGGAGTAAAGTAATCCAATTTCAAGAAAAAGTTGTTGTTTGGGAACTAAAAATAGAAAAAGGAAAGTTGCAAGGAGGCTATAGTGGAGCGCCTGTTGTTGATTTAAAAACAGGTTTTGTTGTCGGTGTGACTACTCATATGGAGGGTCAAAATGAAGAGAAGGGAAAAGTAGGAAGAGCAATATCTATTGAAGCTTTGGAAAAAATTTGGTCTGACATACCTCCTACTATTTCTCAGCAACTTAAAAGAAAAAGTTATACATTGACTAAATTGTTGGTTAAAGACAGTAATTTTAACAATATTTCTCCAGCATCTTTTCCAGATTTAGATTTTTCTTCTATCTCTCTAGAGACTATCCAAAAAGCTTATCAAGATTCCTTATCTCCCGATGCAGAAGTTTGGGATTTAGAAGTAAATAATCTTCCACAAATATTAGAAAATCTGCATCAATTTAGAAAAATAACTCAGTTTTTGAAACACTTAATCCAAGGTTCAGATATTCCTCTGGAAATTCGTAATCAATTGCAAGAAGAATTAAAAAAATTAGCACCAAAAAATTCTTTAAGAGAAAATACTAATAAATCAGAAAAACTAGACTCTTATATCTTGGCAACACTTATTCCAGATCAAAACGAATATTTTTTCTTAAATGCTTGGTTAATTATTGATGATTCAGTAAAAGATATATCTAAATTTCAATATCTCCTTGACTTTAATGAAAAACAGCAAGGAATATTATGCAATTCAACTCAAATTTCCCAAGAATTTAACAACTTTCTCAAAAAAGCGCTGAAATATCTTAGAGGTAAACGATATTCCCTAACAATAGAGTTTTTCTTACCTAGTAATTTAATGTGTGAAGAGGTAGACAAATGGAAAATTTCTGACCCTGTAGCTGAGGAAATTACTTTAGGAATTAAATATCCAATTAGATTGCGATCGCTAGAACGTCTTAACCTTGATTATTTAGATGATTATCTACCTCAATGGTACGAATATTGGGATAAAGTTAAATATTTTTTACCGAAAAAACCTACTTTAGAATTATTTGAGCATTTGTCAGAAATGGAGAGTTTTAACTGGAAATTATTAAAAATTAAACTAGAAAAAAAAATTGGGTTGAAAGTTACTCGTGCTCATCCTCAATCTATTAGAAAAGATTTGTTTAAAGCAATTTTGTTAGCAACAACACCTATCGCAATTTGGCTGAGAAATGATCTTCCTAGTTTGAATCAAGAAACTTTTATTGATGAAATATTAACTTTTCAACCATTAAGTAATCTATGTAAAACAGTTAAAAACATGAGAGAAGAAGCTGATGCTAATACTCAAATAGATAAACATTTAAGTTTTCATTTAGCCATTCTTTGGGAAAACCCCTATCGTTTACCTCCCGATATAATGCTTGAGTTAATGGCACCTGAACAATGAAACACTTATAACTGATGTTACGCAAAGGTGTTAGGTATTAGGTGGCAGGTGTTAGGTTTTAGGTGTAGGTGTTAGGTCTTAGGTGTTAGGTGTTAGGTCTTAGGTGTTAGGTTTTAGGTGTTAGGTTTTAGGTGGCAGGTATTAGGTGTTAGGTGACAGGTGGCAAGTGTTAGGTGTTAGGTTTTAGGTATTAGGTGTTAGGTGTCAGATTTAAAAATTAACAAATTGATAACTACTTATACCAAATCCATTGATTTTGGCCACACCGTTAAATATGGAACGTCCCTGTCTACTTCCCCTGCTCAAGATACAAGTAGAAAAGTTTTTGATAAATGGTATTAGTTATCTAAAGATAACTTTTGCTGTGAACCAAAAAATTTATTTCTTGGTAGATAAGAAGACTAGGGGGGAATTAAAAAATTCGACATTAAAATGGTATTAGAACAAGTTATTGAAAAAAATTATTGAACAACAATTTATGAATGACTGGAAAATATTTCAAGGTAATAGTCAACCACATGATGAAATTAATCACCTTCCCGAAGCTCCAAATTGGCGAAAGTTGATGGGAGCAAATCATCAGGTAATTAAACAAATTGAACAAGGTTGGCAAATTTTTTTTGATAGTCAGGGTGAAGTAACAAAAGATTGGGAAAGAGGCAAAAGTTTTCGGATTCATAGTGACCTTGAAGATGACAAAAATAGTGTTATAAATATGGTTAATGCTGCCCTATATCTAAGACGACCTTTGTTAGTAACAGGTAGACCAGGAACCGGAAAAACTTCTTTAGCTTATGCGGTAGCTTATGAATTGAAATTAGGACCAGTTTTACCTTGGTATATTACTGCTCGCTCAAATTTAAAAGATGGATTATATGATTATGACGCGATCGCTCGTCTTCAGGATGTGCAAATGGGCAACACAAGTAAGGATATTGGTCGTTATATTAAACTTGGAGCTTTGGGTACAGCTTTGCTTCCCTTCCCTAGACCCAGGGTTTTATTAATTGATGAGATAGATAAGAGTGATATTAATTTACCCAATGATTTACTCAACTTGTTTGAAGAGGGGAACTTTGAAATTCCAGAATTAGCCCGTCTTTCTAAGGAGGTTTCCCTGGTAGAAGTTCGCACTTATGATCAGATGGATGTGCCGATAAAAGATGGAAAGGTGTACTGTCAGAATTTTCCTTTAATTATTCTCACCAATAATGGCGAACGAGATTTTCCACCAGCTTTTCTCAGACGATGTTTACGGTTAACGATGCCTTATGACCCTGATGCAATGGCTTTGAAAGAAATTGTTAGAGCGCACTTGGGTAGTGATGTGTTAACTAAGGATGAGGCAAAAATTGAAGATTTGATTGAGAAGTTTATAAAAAAACGTTCAAAAGGCGATCTTGCTACAGACCAACTTTTGAATGCTATCTATATAATGACTCGCAAGTTAAAACCGAAAGAACAGGATGAGGATAATTTGCTGAGGATGTTGTTTAAATATTTAACGAGTTAGGTAGACTGATGATTGACGAATTAATTACAGCACTGAGTAAGGAAGTGAAAATGTCAGCGGAGGAAATAGCTGATACTATTTGGCTAGCATTGCAAATACAAGAGTCTCAGTCGGAGTCAGTTTCTTCTGACTCTTCCTTGGTTAAAGAAGATATAGGAGCGAACGAGAATAAAATTACATCCTCAGAGTTAGAACCTCAGACTCTAGACTCAAATGAAAGAGAAAAAAATCTAGACTCGAAGGTACAAAAAGTAGGAATTTCTCCCCGGAGTAAACAACCAACGAAATCCCTAGATTTATCTTTAAAGACACCCAATACTCCTTCCTTGCGTCAACCATTAACTTTGGCACGGGCGTTCAAACCTCTAATGCGTCGTATTCCTGCTGGTACAAATTTTGTTCTGGATGAAGCTGCTACTATCGAAGGTATTGCTATTACCAATGCAAAGTTGTGGTTGCCTGTATTAAGACCTACCTTAGAACCTTGGTTAGACCTGGAGTTGGTGGTTGACGAAAGTATATCTATGCAAATTTGGAGACAGACCATCAGAGATTTGGAAAAGTTGTTGAAAAACTATGGAATTTTCCGAGATGTGCGAGTCTGGGGGATGACTGCCAAGGATGGAGAAAAAGTTCAGGTTCGTCGGGGGGTAGGTGCAGCGACTAAAAATAAATTTCCCCGTAGTTCCAAAGAATTAATAGATGGGAGCGATCGCCGTTTAATATTGGTAGTGAGTGATTGTGTTTCGTCTTCTTGGCGAGATGGCACAGTGACAAAGGCATTGGAAATTTGGGCAAATTCTGTACCGACGGCAATTATTCAAATGTTGCCTAAATGGTTGTGGAAACGAACAGCTTTGGGTAGAGCATCGGAGGTAAGGTTGCGGGCATTGGCTCCCGGAGTATCTAACCAAAATTTAATTGCTGAGGAAGTGTCTTTGTGGGAGGAGCTGGAGAAGAAAAAAGGCGTTAAAGTTCCGATATTTACTTTAGAGGAGGATAAGGCAACGACTTGGGTGCAAATGTTGTCTGGTAAAAGTACTGTTTGGACTTTGGGGTTTGTGTTTAAAGATGCTCCGGTTAAGAAGAAGAGATTATTTGATTTTGATTATAGTCAGTTGAGTGCGGAAGACCGGGTACAAGCATTTCGGGTGACTGCTTCTCCTATGGGGCGAAAGTTAGCGGGTTTATTAGCGGCGGCACCTGTTATTAGTTTGCCTGTGGTGCGGTTAATTCGAGGAGCTTTGTTGAAAGAGTCTCTACAAGTTAATGTGGCGGAGGTGTTTTTGGGCGGTTTATTAAGGCCTTTGTCTGAGATTAGGGTGGATACTAATCCTGATGATGTTTTGTATGGGTTTGTGGATGGGGTCAGAGAGTTATTGATAGATTCCATGCCTTCAGATCGGGTGATAAATGTGGTGGATAAGGTGTCGGAATATGTGGCAGAGAGAGTTGGTTTGTCGTTGGAGGATTTTGCTGCTGTTTTGAGGAGGGAGAAATATGTTGGCGATAGTGGGGTTGTTGAGGAGATTGGATATTTTGCGATGGTTACTGCTCAGGTATTAAAGCGTTTGGGTGGGGAGTATGGGAAGGTGGCGGAGGAGTTGGAGAGAAATAGCAAAGTGGAGAGAATTCTTTCTCATCCAGGTTTAGTCTTTCCAGAAATAAAAACCAACCAAAGTATACCTCCTCAAAAATCAATAAATATAGAACAATCTGTAACTAATTTAACCCAATGGGTTAATAATATTTTCGATTCAGGTTGGCAAATGGTTGAAGAAATTTTAGGAATAAAAGAAATAGAATCGCTATTTGCTATTAGAAGTCAAAGTAATCCAAGAGCTATAAAAGCAAAAAAAATCAATTTAGGCAAACAAGATAATATTCGCATGATAGTTGATGTCATGTCTATTTCAAACAATCAAAGAAGTATTATTGTTTGGGTTTATCCCAGCAAAGACAGAATATATTTACCTTTAAATCTTAAGTTCTACATTTTAGACTCATCTGGAGAATTTTTACAACAAAAAACAGTTAATAGTAAAGACAAATGGATGAAACAAGAGATTACTGGTAAATTGGAAGAAAAGTTTAGTCTTAAGTTCCAACTAGGTGATTTTACTGTAGTCAACCATTTTGTAATTTAACCCATTAAATTAACAGGAGGATAGTCTTTTATGGCAAAACTTGTTTTTTTTAAAATATTAGGAGGGGATTTTAAAAGCGGTTTTTTCGTCAATATGCAAATTTTTAATGAAGATAATCGGGTTTTAATTGCAGATATTGAAGGGAAATTACCTCCTGCTCAAGATTTGCCAAATTATTATGAAGATTGGCAAGATTCTTATCGTCAAATGGTGTCTCAACGAAGCACTCGTGTGAGTCTTCAAAATACAGCCATAACAAATAATAAAATTATTAGTGAAATTAAAAAAGCCAAAGATAATTTACATTTTCAGATTAATAATTGGTTGAAACCTGATGGAAGTTTTTCTCCTATTTGGACGGCACTTTTAAGTAATTTAAAAGACGAAAATGAAGAAATTAGAGTTATCTTTAAAACAGATGATATTCAGTTAAGGCGTTTACCATTGTTTACATGGGAGATTTTTTTTGAGGAGCGTTATCATCGTTCAGAAATGGGATTGTATTTACCCGTAAAATCTAAATCTGTTGAAATTAAAAATAATCAAAATAAAGTTAAAGTATTGGCTGTTCTGGGGAGTACAGAAATTAACAGTAAGAACACCCAGTTAAAAATTGAAAAAGACTGGGAAATGTTAAAAAATCTTTTATCATCTGAGTCTAATGCTGAAGTGATTCCTCTAATGAATCCTGATTTAGACGAATTAGCTGATACACTTGACGCTCAAAGACCACAAATACTTTTTTTTGCAGGTCATAGTTATACTGAAGATGTAAAAAGTATTGGGCGAATTGTTTTGAGTGAAACAGAAACTGTAACTATTGAAGATTTGAGGTTTGAACTTATTAAAGCAGCAAAAACAGGTTTAAAATTGGCAATTTTTAATTCCTGTAATGGTATAGGTATTGCACAGCAGCTATACAAATTACAAATTCCTAATATTATTGTAATGCGTGAACCTTTACCAGATAAAGTAGCACATCGCTTTTTACAACGTTTTTTAGAAGCATTTGCCGCAGGAAAACCTTTAAACCTTGCGGTGCGCAGAGCGAGAGAGAAACTAAATCGTTTGGAAAGAGACTTTCCAGGTGTAATGTGGTTGCCTATGATTTGGCAAAATCCAGCAGAACCTCATCTTACTTGGGAAAGTATTGGTGGAATTACAACAGAAAAAGCAGTTAAGCATTCCATAGAAGAAAATCAAGAAACTCAAGGAAATAATCAACCTTCAATGTTATGGTTGGAGACTCAAATACCTCAGTCTAACCCAACAGTTATTATATCTGAAACAAATTCAACCTCTAATTATACTAGTCAATCTTCTTCTGTTTCTACCAACAATACTTTTCTACTCTTAGTAGGACGTTATCAAATAACTGAAACTATAGGTAGAGGCCGATTTGGTCAAACTTTTCTAGCTGAAGATAAATATCTTCCTAATCGCCCTATATGTGTGGTCAAACAAATGAAAGTAATTAGGCCAGACCCATCAATATTAACTATTGCAAAACATTTGTTTGAGACAGAAGTAAAAACTCTATATAAATTAGGGAAACATGATCGTATTCCGCAGCTACTAGCACATTGTGAGAAAGATAGTGAATTTTATTTAGTTCAAGAGTTTATCAAAGGATATGATTTGACCGAAGAAATAATTCCAGGCCAACCATTAGATGAAACTTCTGTAATTCAGCTTCTTAAAGAAATACTAGAAATCTTAAAGTATGTTCATAATAATAATATTATTCATAGAGATATTAAACCAACCAATTTAATGCGTCGTGAGCAAGATAATCAGGTTGTGATGATTGATTTTGGAGCAGTGAAAGAACTCAGCGTTGTAAGTCAAGACAATCAAGGAAAAACAACTATTACTATCGCTGTTGGTACTCCTGTTTATATGGCTCCCGAACAAGCAAATGGTCTTCCTAAGCTGTGTAGTGATATTTATGCCATTGGGATTATTGCCATCCAAGCAATTACTGGTTTAAATCCTCAAGAAATACGAAAAAATCAGGATACTGGTGAAGTTATTGGTTGGGAAAATTTTCAGATTAGCCAGAAACTAGCAAATGTCCTCAAAAAAATGGTGCGCTACGACTACAAAGAACGCTATAAAAATGCTACTGAAGCTTGGCAAGCTCTGGTAGATATTTCCCTAAAGCA
>JAKQYF010000204.1 GCA_023356535.1 Trichodesmium sp. MAG_R03
TTAGATAAAAGTTCGGTAATTTGTTCTATGCCATCACGGTTAGGGTCAATTAAAGCAACTTTTGTTTCTGGAGTCACCCCTGTGGCCAACTGGCGATAATTCTCCACTCTCGTGTCAATTACCACTAATCTTTGCTGCTGTTCGACTTGCTTCAACTTTTGGTTGATTTCTATTAATTCTGTAGCTTTTTTTAAGATTAAATTCATCTTGACAAATCCCTAAATTGATAAAAATTTCTAAGAAACATATCCTAATTTATCTGTAAATTTTTTGTCAAAAGACAATTTGTCAAACATTAAGTAACTATAAAGTATTAGAGCTAAATTGTGAATTTGTATTATAGCCAGCGCCTGGTATTTTTTATCCTCTCAAACTAAATCATCATAATCCTTCTTGCTTTCGTATTGCTTAGCTATTCAATACAAAGAAAGGGAAGAATATTTCTCCCCTTTTACCCTCTTTCAAAGGTTTTTTTACTCACATTTTAGAGCTAGACGCGCTACTAAATTTTTTCTCACCCCTAGCCCTAATTAACTTGTGGTTCCGAACCCTTCAACTCACAAACCATCCCAGAACAAGCAGGATCTTGAGGTCCCATCTCTGGTAACTCACTCGCTAACACATAAGCATTCATCAACTCAGAAAAATTATCAGACTTGCGCCGTTTCAAGACATCCCCTTGAGTTTTTTCATATTCTTCCTTAGAGATACGTTCAAATGGCAGCCGGGGAAACGGTGCATCAAACCGCGCTAACAATGCTGACGAAATATAACCCTCGTCATCACGAATTGCTTCATAAATGCGTTTGCCCAAAGGCTCAATTTCTGGTTCCGTTAGCAAAATGGTACTACTGGTGTTCATTACCAAAATATTGTCAGATAATGTAAAATGGTTAGTAATAGGTTCCATTACACACCATCCACGCTGTTTTATTTCGACTGGATTAATTTCAGATACTTTCCATTGGCAAGCTTCAGAAATATAAGCTTCGTCAACATTTGGCAATTCTGGAATATTAGTCACTAAGTGATGTCCTATTTTCAACTCTGATGCCTTAAGAATCTTAATTGGCGTATTATCTGCTAATGCTTGGCGCACGGGGAAACGATGACAAAGTGTAGAAATAATCCGTTTTTTATTGCCAGTTTTGCTTTCACAAACTACAATTTCTACCATTTCACGCTCATCTTCAGTACAAACTACTTTTGCCGTAACCCAATCACGATTTGCATTGAGGACAACTACCGTATCTCCTGGGTCAAAATCTTCAAAAGTTTTTATACCTTTGTCTGTTAAAAACTGAGTATTTCGAGCAAAACAATTATGAGTTGTCCAATGTTTCTGTACTCCTATATAAAAATCAAACATAGCAGTAGCGCTGAACTTCTCAATGGCAATATCCTCAACTCCAGGCAAATCTATCCAAGATACCTGTACTGGAATTTCTACTAACCATTCTTTCGCGCGGTCGTCAAAAGGATCATTCAGTAAATTTCCATTTTCATCTTTGTCTGACTGCCCCGGAATTACTGAATAACCATAGCCAAGGCAAGCTAATGCCACAGGGTCATTTTTAACAAAAGTAATTCGTCGCACCCACCGCAACCCGAAAGGTGGGTGCCAACCAGGGGAAGCATTTGTTAACAGAGATTTTGTCCCGCTAGGCTGGATAGTTGTACAACGGTTCGGACGTTTAAGGTTGTGGCGATCGCAATAATCCCACACTACCTGATGCACTATTTCCCGCCAACGGGTTAAATATTTTGCCTCCTGTTGTTTAAACTCCAGACCTTGAGCAGTTGTCGGGCGACCTGCTTGCCACCAACGCAACCATTCAATGCCAAAAGCTTTCACAAAAAAGTCAAATAAACCAGTAAAAGATACTCCCACAATAGGGTCTAATTCTCGACTATAACGATAGCGAGGTTCAAGGAATTTATGGTTAAGTAAAGTTGCCACAGAAAGGGCACCAGCAGTAAAAGCTTCCTCCTGTTCTTTATGATTATTTGGGTCAATTTGATTGAGATGAATTTCTGACAAATTACAATTTCCTGTCAAGGTATTGCCAAAAACACCTTTATGAAACTCCGGCTCTTCAAAACAATAAGTTTCATGTAATCCTGGCAATTCTTCAACATTTTGAATTGTTTGATATTTACCTTTAAATTTAGGTTCACACCCTTTAGTTGTATCTAGTTTTTGACAAAGAATTTCTCTACAATCAGTGATTTGTAAATAGTAAAGATCTTTATTTCTTTGTCCTAAATTTGTAGTAGAACCACGACTCGCAATTAAACTTACTGATGCATAAATACCACATTTTGTCAACAATAATTGCAGTCTTTTTGCTCGTTCATAATCAGATACATAAATTATAATTCCATGACCTTTAGTATAAGAACCATCTGTATCTGCTAATCCTGCGATAAAAGCTAGAATAGCAGATTTATTCCAACTAGCAATAGTATTTAAAGCATCAGGTTCAGTTTGTAAACGATGCAGTAGTTCTCCAGAAAATCCTAAATCTGTTACATCCACAAAAGAAGGTAGATAATTATATTGTCTTTCCACTGATTTATTACCAGCAATAATTAATTCAGCTTTGTGAGAATAAATTTGATCTATGGTTCCATCACCTACAGCCACACCTAATGTATAAGCATAAGACAAATTTATAGAATTTCCATCCTGATAATCTATAACAAAAGGTTCTGTGTGTAAGGTATATTTGCTATGATTTAGCAAATCTTTTGTTTGTACTTCTTGATAGTTTTTACCAAATTTATCTTTAACAAAAAATCTGTGATATTCTGTCACATCAAGATAGGAACCATCACCAAATTGAACCCGATATAATTTTCTATCTTTTCCTGTTTTTAAAGGAATTACTTGACTCCAATTTTTGCCATTCCAAATTTCAATTTTTTGACCAACAATATCTTTGATTTCGTGAAGACCGTCACGAGTAACTAATAAAGTATCTCCACTCACACAGTGAAAATTTGAACCAATAATTTCTCCACAATTGTGAGTTAAACAACCATTAGCAATGAAAGAATTAGTGAAAGGAACGTGCAAATCATAAACTACTTCCTCTCCAAATTCTTCAACTTTTTTCACCTTTGAGATGAACTGAGAATTAATGGTTGACTCAGAATAGTTAGACAATGATTTTATCGGCCATTTTTCAGCTTTAATATTCTGACTTGGAAAGCCAATTAATTGTTGAAATAAATTGGAGTTCAAAGTAGAGATAAATAGTTCATAACCTCCCCGGTCTAAGCTAAATTTATGAGCCTCATCAACAGTTGTATAAGGCACACCTATGTCACCTTTTTCCACTGTACTAATAATGCCTAAATTCGAGAGAATTAATTGAATTTGTTGGAGTAGTTTTTCCGAAAACATAGCTAGTTTGATTCTGCTTGAATCTTTATCTACTATGCCATCTGCACTAAAAATTCCTTGTAAAAAACCAATTAAAACTTCCTGAGATTGACTAAGAAAATTATTAGGAAGTTCTTCTTTTCCAACTATACCTAAATCAGCAAAAAACTTTTCTAATTTAGGAGATTGGGTTTGGAATTCATCAACTCCTTCATATAGTTTAGTTACATCTTCTGTTCCTGTGATTGATGCAACTGCTTTTTCGACAATATTGTAGGTAGTTTCATACTCATCTTGATTAAAAACAAACCCTTTCGCAAGATTATCTTTCTTGCTATTATAACCCTGAGTAGGAGCTTTTATATTAACATGATATCCATCTCCGTACCACCAACCAAGCATTTGAGCTTGAGCAACAGAAATAGTACCTTTGCCAAATTTACCTGCTCCTCTCTGAATATAAATCTTGTCGTCATCAGTTAAATCTTTAGTAGTAACCCAACCTCGAGAGGTGAAATGTTGATGGTCTGCAGTACATCGCATTTGCATTCCATTAGTCAAAATAATTTTGTAGGTAGTTTGAACGCCTGTCGCAAAAGCGAGCGCATCTGTTAACCTGACACCTGATAAATCTACAGAACGCAAATCTACCAATGCTTTAAATGGTTTACCTACTAAATCCTGAATTGGAATTAACCCTTGGTCTGTAGATACTAAGGTATCCCCTGAATGGCAAGGGTTTAACCCTAGTCTCGCTAACCGATGTTCGAGTTCATCATCAGTAATATTTGGATAGTGTTCTTGAAACCATTTTTTGGCATTATTTTCTCCATAAGCTTTCAAGAAATCACTCTTTATTTCTGGCGTTGAAAGTAGATCGCAATTAGCACGAGCAACTGCTTCACCTGCCCACTGAATGGCGCCTTCACCAGAATAAAACTGTTTTCTCACTGCCTCAATACATTCTTCTAATGTTGGTTTGTAGTGAAAAATATGGGTATGATTGGCCATTCGTAAAGCATCTCTTTTTGGGTCGATACCCCAGTTACCATTTTCATCTTGTCGCCAGAGATTATCTTTCGCTACAGTAAATAGGCGATCGCTACTACTTCCCTGCCTAATGCCAGCTGAATTTGAGACTAAAATTCCCTGGCAAACAAATTCATGGATGCTGGCAACTTCAATATCATAAGTTGATGCTTCTCTCACATCCATATCAACTTTTTTGACTTTTACCGGAATCAGATCTATAGCATCAGGGATAAATTTCTTGACAGTGGGAGCAATTATATGCTTGTGAGCATTACCCCAATTATATTGAGAAGCATTCACCTTTGGTACTGGAAACTGAGGAGAGTAAGCCATCATTAGTTTTTCTACTTCTTCCAAAGCATTCTCTCCTACCGTTACTAACTTACCTTCCCACTTTCCAGTGCGCTTGCACACCGAATCACACAATCTCGTCGTTATTCCCAAAGATGCGTATAATGCTTGCAACTGTCGCAGAAAGTTTTGGTAAACTGAAGTTACAAGTACACCCTGAGAATGACAACCATCTATATCTGCTAAACCTGCTAAATAAGCTTGACGAATTGCTATTGTTCCCATAAGAATACAGTCAGGAATAGCAATAGAAGTAAATGACTGTTTAAACTGTGACAGATATTTGTTAAGATTACTACTATTTAACTGAAGTTCATAAGCTTGGGTTTTACATCCTTCTGGCGTTCTTAGTGTGTATGTCTCCAAACCAAATTCTTCAGCAACATTAATCAGTCGCTCCATAATTTCCGGGCGATCCTGGGGAACCCGAAAACTGACTTGCCATCCATCAGAAGCAACTGATCCATCTCCATGCAAATATCCTATAAAGTAAGCAACTTCACTGGTAAGAGCAGGTATATTTATCGGTTTGGCAAGAGATGATGTACTAGCTTTGAACTCAGGTAGTTCCGTGGGAGTACCTGGTATTGCTTGGGGGACCAAAATCAGGCGATCGCCTTCTTGCAAGTCTTTAGCTTTAATCATTTTATAGTTACCATACACATCTTGTAGCACGGCAACTTTATGATCGGGAGTACATTCAAAAGATCCGTTTTCTGTTTGAATGCGACATAAAGACTGAGTACCCTGGTCAAAGAAATTTGTCACAGGATAAAATCCTTGGCTCGTTAACACGCGATCGCCAATCCGAATTTTTTCAATAGCTACTAACCCTGATGCTGTATGTACTAAAGCACCTTCAGGTAAACATCTTCGGATATTTCCGGCAACTATTGTCACTGCGGCCTCGTCAATGAGCAAACAACACTCCACAGAATTTAATTGTCGCCCAACTGCTTGATTTAAAATTTTCCCACAACGTTGATACAGTTCTGATAATTTGACCGGGTTCGCAACACCTCCAAATCCCTTTAAAGGTTCTCCTGTAGGTCTCACATCACTCAAGTCAATGATAACATTCACTTTCCCCGAAAATCGCTCATCTGTTGACAACTCCAACAAAGCCTGATAAGATTCTACCCAACCTTGACGGCTGTCACCGACAAAAATTTCTGCTTTGTCTTGATAAAATTTTACTTCTGTCAACTCACGACGTAACTCAGCGGGAGTGGCACCAATTTCACCCCGCAATACAATATTTAGATAATTGTGAATCAGTGGAAGTTGATTTATATAACGTTGTTCCAATACGGCACCCGTACCACACCCCATCATAGCTAAGTCCATCAATAGACCGAAGGAGCGCCAGTCTACAATATTAGTGGACGAACAGTTATAAGCCCCCGAAAAGTTTTGCTGTAGTGAAATCCATTCTGTGTTGCCCTAAGCCATACCATCACTGATATGACTCGGCTTCAAAACCGTACGTGATACTTTCGCATCATACGGCTCCTCAATGACTTAGCCATTTTCATTGGCACTATCTCTGTTGGTTTTGACGTTGTGGCAATATTTGTGGAGGAGTTGGCAGTTTTTATACTCATCTTTTCCACCCTTGTGTCGTGGAATAATATAGTTTACCTCCATCATTTCTCCATTTGTGAAGTCTTGCGCACATTCTGTACATTTCCCTTTTTGTTTCTTTAATAGATTGGTTACTTTTATAGGTAATTCAACGCTTTTTCCTTGTCTGGTTGCCCAGTATGTAAGATCACCGTCAAATGGACTTTTATTTCCCCTTACCTTGACAAAGTATTTAATTCCTGAGTCCCTGTGCCCTGCTAATCTTAGGGGCTGGTTTTTCCCTTCAGCCATAAAGACCCAGTTATTGTTTCCAACTTTCTTAAAGTACTTGCTAATTGTTTCTCTCTTACTCTTGTGATTTGTTTTGCGTGTTGCCCAGAAAATAAGTTTTTTAGTCGTTTCGTAATCTAACTTCCCAAATACCTCTGCACTGTTCACTGCTGAGTAATAGTTACTCCATTCAGTTATGATTGAATTCAGTGTTTTGATTATCTCTATTTGACTGCATGAGTGTTTCATTCCGTCAATAGTTTTTGAGATTTTCTTATAGTGCCTCGATATTGCTTCTTTTGTTGGTTTTATATAAGTTTTAAATCCTAATAGTTTCCCGTGTGGATCCTTTCCAGTTGCATATTTTCCAACTGGATATTGTCTTATATTAAATCCTAGGAAATCAAATCCGGGTTCCTCGTCCCTTATTTTTGTTAAAGTGTGAGATATACGAGTTTTCTCATCTTTTAGTTCCAATCCCATATTATTTAGGAATTGTTTGATTAACACTAGACAATCATGTATTGCTTCAATCTCTGGGTGAAGTATGACAAAATTATCTGCATATCTAATCAGGCTAATTTGTTTCTCGTTATTCTCTTTATTTTCTGGTAAACTTCTTGCATATTTTTTAACTACTTCTTCCATTCCATGTAGTGCGATATTAGCTAATAGTGGCGAAACTACTTCTTCTTGAGCCGCACCAACTTCAGTGGTAAACCAACTCTTTCCATCAACTACTCCTGATTGAAGCCAGCTTTTTATCTGTCTTTTTATCTTCGGAAAAGTATTAATCTTTTCTATGAGTTTTTGGTGGTTAATTCTGTCAAAGCACTTTGCTATTTCAGCATCCAATACATATTTGCTTTTTTGCTTAATAGTGGCTTTAATCCCCTCAATAGCGTCCATACAACTCCTACATGGCCTGAATCCATAGCTATTTGGTTCAAATTTAGCTTCCCATTCTGGTTCTAATGCTAACTTGACCAAGGCTTGTTTTGCTCTGTCTGAGATTACCAGAATTCCTAGAGGTCTTTTTTCTATTTTTCCTAGTTTAGGAATCAAGATTCTCTGAGTGGCCTTAGCTTGATAATCCAATTTGAGATTTTCTGCTAAGTTTACTCTTTCGGCAGGTTTCAGGTTTTTCTTTCCGTCTATGCCAGCCGTTCTTTTTCCTCCATTATCCTGGGTCACTCTTCTGGTAGCTAACATTTTGGCAGACCAAGAGTTTAGCAAGGTTTTTTGCAATTTGCGTACAGCTTTTACGTCTCCCCTTTGAGATGCTTGATAGATTCTTTTTTGCAACTTAAATACCGTCCTTTCTAGCTTTTGCCAGTTGACGTTATTCCATACCACCATCGGTTTTGTCCGTGTTTTAGTCTTTTGCACTGCTATTCAAAATTCCATCTTCTAAATCACCGGGAATCTGTTAGCTTATCCTGTCCATTACAGATAGGCTTGCTTTTGATTCCATCCCATCCCATATAAGCTTATGGTTTGATACCTACTCTATTAATCGACCTTTCTATAGAGAGCTATATATAGGATTACTTCGTTCCATATGACCATTTTTGAGTGTTTAGGTAGGGTATTATCAGCCGGAGACTTAGTAAGCGCTTCCTATATCGGCGGTAGATATAGGCCTATTTTGTCTCAGTGTCCTTTTGACCGCAGCGTATCAACCTTTCTTTTCGCTGCCTATTGGGTTACGACTGTTCGTAATACCTTCACTTTACGTTCTCCATGCACTCTTGCTTGCTGGGATTTGACTCAAGGTTCGTCATTACCAGCTTTTTTCCCTGCTTTATCCTTTGATAATCAGTCTCTAGATAAGGGAAATGCTTTCACTTCCACGCTCTGAAGGGTTGGACTTGCACCAACATGGTCATATAGTTATCAAACTCTTTTGGCTTATTGGCCATTTGAGTTAGCAGGCCATCCTCGAAATCTAGATTTGCCTGTAAGCATTGCTAGATATCCGTTTCGGCCTAACGAATCACACACCACCAACCCATAACCAACGACCAGAGGATAGGGCCTTAAGTTGGCTTTGCATCCGATAGAGCAATTCTGTTTCTTCCGTTGTGAGTTGGCCTAATTTTTTCAGGCCATTAATTGTGCGATCGCACACTTCTACCCAAGTCTCGCGGCCAGTCTCTGTCTTACGGCTATAAGTTCTGTAAAATACCGGATTAGCAGTGGGAGCTGTTTCCGGGAACTCGCTCTGATGCAATCTTTCTAGTTTTTGTACCATACTCAAATAGAAAATAGAATTTTTTGGGAAAAAAGGAACAAGCTACGAGTGTAGCGATTTTTTATATATACCGTCAAATGGTTGACAGATTTACCAAATTACTATAACTGCTAAAATAAAAAAATAAAAATGAGGTAATTTCAAGTAATGGGAAATAAAGATTGACTAATACTTTGAGAGTGAGCAGCAAAACAGGATAAAACTTATTTAATCTTAATATCTCGATTGTCTATTAATTATCGTTGTGGCAATCTACTTTTCGGCTTGAGGGAGGTAAAGTAATAACGAATGATGACCATTCTACTTGACGTCTATCTAAGTGTCTAGGGGCCATGGCTTTTTTTAGATTGCTTCAAGATGCCTAGGATGAAACCAACCCTGATTAATGGCATCATCGAATGTTAAATCCCTTTGCAACAAAAAGGATACTGTCCGCAACTTCAAAACTTTCCTGATCTATCGAGAATCATGGAAATTTTGGGGACAGCCTTTTTAGTAGACATTCAAAAACTCTTCTTTACCAGGGTTATGAAATAAATTAGTTTTGGTTTAGAGTGTTAATAATGCATCAGCGATCGTTAAAGTTTTTACAAAGATTTCCCACAATTATAAAAATCCAACTATTACACTTTAAATCCTGATGATATTATGGTAGATAGATAGTTAAATTGTCGAGATAGTAGTAAGTGTACACATCACTAGACAGCATTATTTAACTAGACTAAACAAACATAATGTTAAACAATATGGGAAAGCAATAAACCAGTGCAAATGTAGTGTATGAGGATTCTTTGCTCTTAGGAGCTAAATCACCGAGGGCATTTAACACTACTTGTATTACTAAATAGTATAATTTAGATGTTTGAGTACAAAAATACTATTTCCTTATTGAAAATAGCTGTCTAAGGAAGGTTTTATTCTTCAATAGACTGAAAAAATACACTGTAACCTTGATAATTACTAGGATATTCAAGCTTTCCTCTTGCTGTTTTAGAGCTTATACATTTACCTTCACCTTGAAGTGTTGTACCTGAAACATCATAGTAATAATCAAACGTCCATTTATCATTTTCATAACTAATTTGGAATTTTACCGAAAAATTGGGTTTAAAGCCTCCCCCTTTCAGGGGGACTTTTGATTTTGTATATATTGTTTAAGGGTTTGAAGTGGAGCGCCCCCAACAGAAGCTACAAAATATGAAAGACTCCA
>JAKQYF010000205.1 GCA_023356535.1 Trichodesmium sp. MAG_R03
TAGCACCTTCTAATATAGCTGCAGAAATATACGCGACTGCTTCAGGATAGTTTAATTTAATCCCTTTTTCTTTTCGTCTTTCTGCAAGTAGAGCAGCAGTGAAAATCATTAATTTGTCTTTCTCTTGGGGTGATAGCTGCATTATTTATAGAGTTTGTAATATGTTTAATAAATAAAGCTAACATTATCTTATCAAAAAAAATGTATTAAAAAAGTCTTGATTTATACAAAACAATCATAAAAAAATATATTTTAAAGCATTCAGTTAAAAAATTAAGAACACAATTAAGAGCTTTTCTTCTAAGTACTTCAAGATCGCTATCGCAACACTCAACAACAAAGATGGCCGCAGGAGTTGTTTCCCACATTTGGATCTAGTCTAAAGTTTTCAACCCATGGCCCAATTTTTCTGGTTTTGCACTATTTCCTTTGGCAGAAAAATCAAGGGACAAGAAGGGTTGAAACACCCTAGTATCTGTGGCCAATCCACCGAAAACGGGATAAATCGACGTTTTCTTTAAGTCTGTCAACAAACGGGTTGAGTAGGTATAAATAAATTAGGGAGAAGTAGGGGCGAACGGCTGTTTTGCTGCGCGACACGAAACGTTCCTACAGGAGTCAGGAGGGAAGAAGAGGAAGTTTTTTATTACTAATTATCCGGACATATAGTCATTCCGAATAAGAATGGGATACTTTTTCAGCTAAAAACCCTTTCACAGCAAAAAAATCTTGTCTCAATCTAAATCAGAATGACTATAATATAACTTTGCGTTTTAATTTAACCATAAAAAATCCATCCATTTGTTCTCGATGAGGCCAAACTTTTATCCATCCTTCCCTACAAGGTGAAACAATAAAATCAACAGTAGGAGCTTCAATTTCCCACTCAGAATTATTAGCCAAAAAATCCTCAATAACTTCCTCATTTTCCAAGGGATAAATTGTGCAAGTCCCATATACCAAAACACCCCCTGGTTTCACCCATTTAGCAGAAGTTTCTAACAACTCACCCTGAAGTTTTGCCAGTTCTCCAATATTCTCTAGAGTTTGTCTCCACCGTGCATCTGCCCTACGGTGTAAAGTACCCAAACCAGAACAAGGTACATCCAATAAAACTCGGTCAGCTTGATTAATAAATTCAGGCAAATTCCGACTATCACCTCTAGAAATAGAAATAGATTTTAACTGTAATCTATCCGCATTTGACTCTAATTTTTTCAACCTAGAAGCAGCCTGATCAATAGCAAAAATTTGACCATTATCTCCCATTAATTCCGCTATATGAGTTGTCTTACCTCCAGGTGCAGCACAAGCATCAATTATTATTTCTCCTGGTTGAGGATTTAATAAATAACAAACTAACTGAGCGCTACTATCTTGAATTGACCACCAACCTTCATGATAACCAGGTAATTTTTGAATTTGCCCTACTGCCCCAGTTAATCTTAAAGCTTGGGGAAATTTGTAAATCTTACCAATAGAAATACCTGTATTTTTAATAGCTGTTTCTACCTCTTCAACAGAAGTTTTGAGAGGATTAATTCTTAAATCAAGACTAGGGGATAGATTGAACCAAGAGCATAATTCTTCAGCTTCAGTTAAACCTAATTTTTCTATCCAATATTCAACTATCCAGTCAGGAAAACTATAAGATACTCCTAATTTTTGCACAGGATTTTCTGGCAGACTTATCGTCAAGTTCTGGCGAATATATTCTCGGAGTAAACCATTAACAAAACCAGCTAATTTAGCAAATTTATTTTGTTTAGCTAGCTCAACTGTTGTATCAACTGCTGCTGATTCTGGAATTTGTTCTAAATAAGATAATTGATATAAACCAATATGGAGAATTATCCGTAAATGTGGGTGTTGTTGGAGTGATTTCTTTTTTGCAAATTGGTCGATAATAGTATCAAGCGATCGCTGCCTTCTGACACAACCATAAACTAATTCTGTAACTAACCGACGGTTAGCATCAATTAAGTCATTTTTTTTCAGATGTTTATCTAGAGTAACATCAGCAAAAGTTTTTTTTCGATATATTTCTTGGAGGATGATAAAAGCTAATTGACGGGGATTATTATTCACTGAAACCAACTTGAAAAAATGCTTGAAGATGGATCAAACATGCTCTATAAAACTGATATAACCTAAAAAGTAAGTGCATAATTTTAAGATTTTTACAAAATCATGCACTTAAAGCAGATGATATTTCCTCACTTAACCAATATTTAAGAATAATTATTCCTTTAACTCGCTCCACAGCGAAGCTTGATGAGGGATAACATTGAACTCTGCTTGAGTATTGACTTGTGATGGCTGATTTAGATAAACGCGAGTTCCAGTGTAACCGACCATGAACATGGAAAAGGCTAGGAGAAAAATAGCGGCAACTTGCTCAGAAGATGCAAATTTACTATCAAAGTTTTGAGATTGCATAACTCTTTTGATCCCTAAATTACTTACTTTTTTAGTATATTAAATATTTCTGTATCAGTAAATACTTTTAAATAAAAATCAAATATTCTTAATATATCTTCATTTTAAAAGGATTGATGAATGTGTAGAGATAACTGAAGTTGGAGGTTTTAAGGACATTGCTATAGTAATCCTAAATTAGGTTGTAGCAATTCAGTAAGTATTTAGGGCTTGCTGAAAAAGTCATTTTTAGGACTAACAGACCCACCCCTAATACCAATTACCATAAACTTTGCTATACTTGAATTTTCTATTTTTAAATATTATTTTTTGGAGCAAATACTTGATATTATTTCTAACTTCGGTTATGAAGGAAAGTTATTTTGGCAAGGTCTCAAGTATAGCATGACTTTTGAGAATTAGTATAACATCTCTCAGGAGGAAAAGTAGGGGCGTTGCATGCAATGTCCCTACAGAGGAACAATGAAGATAATTTTTATAGACTGGGGAAGCCGAGCTAAAGGTGTTAATTTTTTGGCCCATAAAATTACTACATAAAGTCAGGACTTGCGCAAAGTTACTATATATAGAGTCTTGGTGGGTGACGCTAGCGCTAACACGCCCTACCAATGGTGTTCATGGGTAAGTCCTAAAAGTATTTCAAAGTTACTTTTAAGTTAACTTATGTTAAAAAAATCCAGCAGAAATACAAATTTTTGTATTCAAAACCAAATTTATGTATATTTGAATACAAAAATTTAGTTTTGAGTTTTATGATGGGAAATGTCACGAATTGATCATAAATAGGGAGAAAGTTTATGGCCATTACTCAACAAAAACAACTCCACTCTAAGACTCAAAGTTACTGGGAAACTTGTCAGTACATTTCTCTCAACTCTGGAGTCTTGAAAAGTGGAAATTGGGTATCTCTATTTGTTTTGCCTTCTGAGTATGCCTACGATCAAGCTTTGTTGTTATGTGAAAAGGATGAACAAAAATGGATCACTTGGATCCCTGACCATGGAGAAGCAGAACTTTGTTTGCGTCAGTTTTGCCCTTTGTAGATGAATTCAAGGTCAGACCTCAATTCCTTAAGAAGTACTCCAGGAAAAACCTAAAAATGGTTGAGGGAAGTTAGCCAGGGTAATTAGTCCCCTGGTTGAATAACCAAACGCGGGTTTTAACCCGAAGTAAAATTGTCCTCTTCTAGTGTCTAGTTGCAAAAATTAGTAATAGTAATATTATTTTTAGCTTGAATTTCCTTGCATTCAAGCTTTTTTTATTAAAAATAATGATGCAACTCTAAAATAATTATATGAGCTACTTGAAACAGCCACAGAAGTTACAGTGGGAAAAGTGCGATGGGAAGAATTAGCTGACATACTCCCACACTAAGCTGATGCTATAGTGTGGGCTTCTCCCTTAAGAGTTCCGGTACTCCATCGGACTCCAGGAGCTTTTAGGACTCAATGCCCTACCGCCCTGTTTTTTTATATTTATCCCTACGTTTAAATCACGGTCTATTGCTATGCCCAGTGCTCACAAGAATGGGTTCTTTTGGATAATTCTTTACTATGGGAATGACTATAGATATTCTATCAGGACTTACGCCGAGGCACTAACTATAATGTAAATATCTGAAATAATTGCCGAAAAGAAGCTTAATATAGCGGTTCGGCAATGCATAAGTCCTGTCTATAATCAAGATTTATTTGTTAAAGGATTGATTAATTTGTAGAAGTGTCTGAAGTTGGGCGGTTAAAGATATTGGTAGATTTTTTTGATGGGAAAGGACTCCGTGACCAATTCCTGTTATTAGTCCTAAGATTACTGGAAGTATTAAGGAAGTCAAATTAAAGTAGTTCATTTTATTGCTGAATATAAATATAAACCATACTATCTCAATTTACCTCAGTTTAATTCTGTAACAAAATTTACTTTTAATTACTTTTGTTAAACCTTGGAAAGGACTCCATAACCAATTCCTATTATTAGTCCTAAAATTGCTGCAGATATTAGGGATCAACAAAATAAACTAATAGATCAAGGAATCTATTGGGCAAATTACGACTAATTCCCAGGGAAAGAATGCCGAAAATTTTCTCTAAAATGGAAGATTTGACTATTGCTGAACAAAAAGGTGTACGTTGGCCAGGATATTCTTTATTAACTTTTATTGCGCTTTTATTGATATATTAGTTTTGCCTCCTGAAGGAATTTTACAGCAGTTTTTATGTTGGTAGACCACAGTAGGGAAGTTTTGCTAACGCAAAGCTCCGCTAACGCTACGCGACATGTTTGCGCAGCATTCCGTCAGGAAAACGCATTTTTGTTATGCAACGTCCCTACAAGGTTTTGGTTATGGGGATGTAGTTCATCAATTTAAAAAGCACTGTAAGCGACCCGGAAACTTTGACAATTATTCCTTCTCCTTTGATAGGGTGGCTTGCCTTTGCTGATAAGTTTTATAATTGTTAGTGGTTTGATTAATTTATTTTTTGCCTCTGCTTTATTTATATTTTGGTTTATTTTCGGAATTCCTATCGGACCAGGAGCAACAATTAGACTTTAAGAAATGAAAACAAATTTGTATTATACCTTTCACATTCAAGTTCTCCCTCGCAAACGTCCTAGTGTCTAGTTGCAAAAAATTAGTAATATGATCAGGACTTACGCCAAATAGTACCTTTGCGTAAGTCCTGTTAATTAATACAATTAGACATTAGTAATTTGGATAGCGAGATTTGGTATAACCTCTAACTCGTGTAAAATCAGAACGCAACTTCAAATCTAAATCATCCTCTGGATAAATCACAAATACCTCTGCTTTTTCCCTACCCAATAACACTCCAGTTAAAACACCCAACCCCGCTCCTATCAATACCTTTTCTGTGGCAATAACATTATCCCCAAGAATTCCAGACAATAAAGTAGCAGCAGCACTACCCACAGCAGCACCCTTGAAAATATCCTCAGCGCTAGCACCTTTTGTGATTTTTTCAGTCTCAGAAAATACTCTAGAAATAGCATTAATAGGAAACCTATGGCGATCGCCAATAATTAATTGTTCAGCAAAAAACTGAGTCCCATTGGAAACAGGTCGTAGTTCACCTTCTATCTCACTGCCAAAAGGTATTGCCACTCTTCCTTGAGCATCTCTAATATCTCTAGTTACTCTCAACCTTAACCTCATTAACTCATCTGGAGTTACCACGACTTTTTCTGCTTTCTCATATTCTATGGGAATGAGTTTTCCTGCTGGTATTCGTGCTACAGAAGATGGTCTTCTTCGGTGGCTTGGGTATCGTTGTAGGTTACCTCGGTATTGTCGTTGTAGGTTACCTCGGTATTGTTCTTGTCGATGAAATTGAGCCATAGCTCGGTTTGATATTAAACCAGGCATTGCTGTAACTAATGTCATGCCTAAAGTTAATAAGAAAGATGTTCCAAAATTCCACTTTTTTGAATTAAACATAAGTACTCTCTATCTTCCAATATAGTTGTCAGTTATCAGTAATAATCACTTTTGACTTGCCTGTAGCGCTGATTAATTTTAACTTTTAACTTTTAAAGCTTTTAAAGCTAAAATTGCTGCACCATAAACAGGTTGATATCGAGGCCAAATAAGTTTAGCAGTAGGAGCGATCGCTCCTATAGAATTTTCAAACTGACCGCGAAAATCAATCATACTCTTCCAGACACTTCCAATAGTAACCACTTCAAAAATTTCGTGAGGCTGAAATAAGGTAGATATCACAATTTTTGTAGCTCTACTTAAGTCCTTTACAGCACCTTGAATAATTTTCTTAGCTACCTTATCTTCCTTATCTGCGGCAGCAGATACAATAGGAGCAAGTGCAGCTATCTGTGTTACACCCCATCCACGGCGATAAATTATTTCTATTAGGCCCTCGATATTTTTCAGGCCCAGGCATCTTTGAAAATCTGTAACCAAAGTAGTCGGATCTTCACGTCCATCATAGCTTTTCAAAGCTGCTTGTAAACCTCGAATAGCTATATTATAACCACTACCTTCATCTCCCAACAGATAGCCCCAGCCACCAACCCGTTTAGTTAATCCCTGACTATTCTGGCCAAATACTAGGGACCCTGTACCAGCGATCGCCACAATACCCACAGAACCTCCAATACCTCCCACCAAAGCGATATTGCTGTCGCTACAAATAATTATAGTATTTGGCTGCAAATCCCATTTTATTGGAAGATTAGCAATAATTTCTTGGAGGCAATTTTCTACTACTGAAAAATCTTCAGGTCTTCCCGCTCCTGCTAAACCAATACAAATTCCAGAGATTGATTGATGGCTATTACTATTAGCAACTGCTTGAATAATAGCAGTTTGAATCGAATTTTTTGCTACTTCAATTCCTACACTCTGATAATTTGACGGACCGCTTTTGCCACTACCAATAACTTGATGATTTTCATCCATTAAAACTGCTTCTGTTTTCGTACCGCCACCATCAATTCCTAAAACATTTAATTTTTTCATATCTTATAATGATTATCTATCTACTTTAGATGTAGGAAAAATTTTGGTATTAGAAACAAACTATTTATATCAAACAAAAATTATCACAAATAGTCAGACTCAATATCTAAGAACTAATTAATTTATAAAGTAAATATTAAGAGGTTAAATTTCTGACCAGAAAAGGGTTTTGGGAGTTATAGTTCAATCATACCTGAATTCCTGAAAGTTATAGTTATTTCAAATAAGAACGGAACACTTTTTCCGCTGAAACTTAGTTATAGCAAGAAAGACTTGTCTCAATCTAAATTAAAATGACTATAAGTGAAATTAGGGTTTTAGCTAAGTTTGCTAATACAGTAGATTTCTGGCAAATCAGGTACAGGGTAAATGGTAAAAATCATGTACTGCAAGCATTTTGCCTGTGTGGCCTTACCTCATAACAACGGAAAGCGCTGTAAGCTTTCACTCCGGAATTTCACAAATCGAAATTAAACTAAACTTTAAATATTTAGACCCAGCTATAGATTATGTTAACTTGATCAGGACTTACGCAGAACCACTATATCTAGTAGGAACGGTTCGCGAATTCCCCCTACAGGTGGTGTATAAATTGATATTTTGTGTAAGTCCTGTTTATTTTGATATTGGGACTTACACAACTTTTAAGCCCAAATATAATCCAAAATCTCTCTATGAGAGGTAAATACGTCACGGTTATTAGTCAACCAATAAAAAAAAGGGAAAGACATAGCTGTAGGAAAAGCTTCCAAAGCATCCGTAAATATCTTTAAAGGTTTATTAGCCCATTGCCTCTGTAATCCTCCAGTTAGTTTCTGCCAAATAATAAAAGTATAAGCACAAAATACCACAATAAAATGGCGTTCATTACTCCATTTATCTCTTACTTGATACTCTTTTAGCCCTAGCTATCATGATCACTTCTCTGTAAAAAACTTCTATCCAATTTCTATTTTAGTAGCTATTTAGTATCTACTTAGATGTTGCTTTTGATGGCTCAACATTGGTAATAAAATAATTAATTTCTGTAGCCTCTTCTACAGAAATTGCATTCAGAATGCGCTTCAAATGTTCTTTGCAAAAAAAAACAAAGGTTAGAGTTATGTTTAAAGAAAACTAGTGATTTTTTACAAGTGATTTGATATATTAGTATAGCAAAGTTTATGGTAATTGGTGTAATATGGCAATTCATACCCCAGAACCCTTTAAAATCAAGATGGTTGAGCCTATTAAATTAATAGATCGTCAGACTCGTGAAACTGCAATTCGTAGAGCTTGTTATAATATGTTTGGCTGAATTCAGAAGAAATCTTCATTGATTTGCTCACTGACTCTGGGACTAGCGCTATGAGTCAAAATCAATGGTCTGTAATGATGAAGGGTGATGAAGCTTATGCAGGAGCTAAATCTTATTTTTACCTCAAGGAGGTAATTGATGAAATTTTTGGTTTTCCTTATTTTATCCCTACCCATCAAGGGAGAGCAGCCGAAAATATTTTAGCTACTTGTACAATTACACCTGGTGATTACATTCCCTCGAATATGCACTTTGATACTACTGATGCTAATATCCGAGCTAAAGGAGGAAATCCTGTCAACTGCATCATTGAAAAAGCATATCAACCAAATATTTTCCACCCCTTCAAGGGAAATATGGATTTGTTAAAGTTGCAAGACTTTATTGAAAAAGTTGGGGCTGAAAAGGTTCCATTTGGGATGATTACCATCACTAATAATGCAGGAGGTGGTCAACCAGTTTCTTTAGAAAACTTGCGAGGGGTATCGAAAATATACAAAAAGTTTGGTATCCCCTTTTTTATAGATGGTTGTCGATTCGCTGAAAATGCTTATTTTATTAAGTTACGAGAGTTAGGCTATAGTGACAAAACTATCTTAGAAATTTGTCAAGAAATTTTTGCTCTCGCTGATGGCACAATTGTTAGTGCTAAGAAGGATGGTTTGGCTAATATTGGTGGTTTCTTAGCGGTGAGAGATCCAATATTATTTGAGAAAGTCAATAATGAATTAATCTTGCGCGAAGGATTTACTACTTATGGTGGTTTAGCAGGGCGAGATTTAAGTGTGATTGCAACTGGGTTGCGTGAGGTTATCCAGGAAGATTATCTTGCCTATCGTTTAGGACAAATAAACTATCTGGCAGACCGTGTACAAGAACTAGGAATTCCAATTATTACTCCTCCAGGAGCTCACGCTTTATATATAAATGCTGGTTTGCTATTACCTCATATTCCTCCAATAGAGTTTCCAGGTCAAGCTTTAGCAGTAGAGCTTTATTTAGAAGGAGGAATACGCACAGTGGAAATTGGGTCTTTTGTTTTTGCTCATCCTCATCCAGATACTGGTGAAATAGTTCATCCTCCATTTGAGTTGGTTCGTCTAGCAATTCCTCGACGGGTTTACACGCAAAGTCATCTAGATTATGTGGCTGAGATGTTAGCCCAAGTAATACAAAAAAGAAAACAAATTCCAAGTTATAAGATAGTTTCTGCTCCAAAGTTATTGCGCCATTTTACAGGAAAACTAGAACCTATTCTTTCTTCTCGGAATTGAATACTTATATCATCAGGATTTACGCAAAGGCTCTATATATATATATATAGAGCCTTTATTAAATATTCAGGACTTACGCACGCTTCACCTTGAAAACGCCATATGTAGGGGCTTTCTGGTATTCGCCCTCACCCTCGTGTAGTGCCCGTGGGTAGTGATGATTAAGATGGGATTTGAGGAAGGGATGTTGTGATGTTATGGTGAGGTATAAATAGATTGAAAAATTTATCTCTGGATCTGTGGTATTGTTGGTTTTTGTCTATTACTTCAGGAGCGATCGCTTATAAGTTAATTTTTTTCTTTTTTAGAATTGCCTTTTTCTATGTTATTCTGTACAATAATGATAAAAATTATTTTATTCAGTTATGAATTCTCCTGAAACAAGCCAACAGAACTATATATTACCGTATGTTAAAGCAAGAATACAAAAAGCTAAAGATAAAAAGCTTAAGAAGTTAGATTTAAATAGGACAGGATTAGCTAAAGTTCCTAGTGATGTTTGGGAATTAGAGCAGTTAGAAGTATTAAATTTAAATGATAATAACTTAACAATTCTGCCGGAATCAATCACCAAACT
>JAKQYF010000206.1 GCA_023356535.1 Trichodesmium sp. MAG_R03
AGCCACTTTTAATGTCGGATGACCTTCTAAACCTGTTAATATTTCTCCTGCTTGTTGAGCATGAAGTAAAGATTCATTAGCTTGAGCTTGAAAAAATTGTACAATTGGTATGCGATTAGGCCCTGTCACCACTAAGGAATAATGAGTATAGCGTACCACACCTGCGAGTTCAAATTCCATAATAGAATTTAATAACTCTACAGATTTTTCATTGTCAAGTTCTTGCATTTGAGCGTTTTAAGTTTACGTTTATCTGGTTAATTATAACTGCTTAATTTATAGACATCTACAATACCAATTACCATAAACTTTGCTATACTTGAATTTTCTTTTTCTAAATATTATTTGTTGGAGCAAATACTATATAGAATTGTAACTTCGGTTATAAAGGAAAGTTATTTTTGTCAGCTTTTAAGTATAGCAGGACTTTTAAGAATTGGTATTATACAGTATAAATACTTACCAAGCTACCAATTTTTATACTACTGTTAACGCTACAAATTTTCACCTGTGAAACTCCCTACCCCAGTGCAAACGCATCTTGTCAATCAACCAGGGATAATTATCAATAAACTATGGTTTATTGCGATTGTTGACAATATACTTTCCATATATAATGCTTATTTAATTGTAAAAAAACTATAGCAATCCTATTTTATTTATGTCAACAATCTTGCCACTTTTTGCGAATATGTTTGGAGGTAATGGTGAATGGGTAAGACTTTCAGAATTTATTTCTAGTTTTTTTAATTGTTACAACCTATTTAGGATTTAGGATTGCTATATATAGTAATTAGCAAATTAGGCGCGTTTGCCCTACTCCCTACCCTTTACTCTCTGAAAAATGTTAAATTAATTTTGCACATGTACTTATAGATCAAGAAGGTCAACTAAAATATATTCAGATAATTACGTTAAATACATAAGCACCTAAACAAAATTGTTGACCTACCCTAATTTAATGTAAGGCATATATTATAAGGAGTTCACCCTGAAAAATATGTAATTATTTTATATGCCTGTTTAGTTAGTGATATGTATAAATACTTACTCTCAATATACTAACCATCGCCATTGACAAAGGAATGAAAATAAAGATCAGAAAACTACTTTTAATGCTATTAACTCTAACGTTTGTAATTACTACTACTCTATTAATTGGTCAAGGGAAAAAGCCCTGAGATTGTGCGAATTGAACTTCTGAACTTCTAATACATGATACCCATAAAAAAGCTTGTCTTATGGCCCAATCCCTTATTTAGCAAAGGTTGTAATCAAAAAAAATCCTCTCATTAAGGGGTATTTAGTATTACTTCTACTATAGCCATCCTAAATGATTATGTAAAATCACATAGCTGCTTAAAAAATAGCTCCAGCTCTTATTCCTTTTACCTTTGACCTTCTAGCTTCTGCCTTCTACCTTAAAATCGACATTGCACATATCTTCATATATCTTTATGTATATTTACATTTTCAAAGAGACTTATAGGAAAAATCTTAGTTATAGAACTCAATATCAATAAAGTTTATCAATAACTAATTTTCTCATAAAAAATTAGTTACAATTCTTTATAACAGGGAAATATCGATGTCCATAGCTATAAAGTTTTCAGGGAGAGCATTCGGGGCGATAGATAATAAAACTTATCAATTTAATGTTAAGAAGTGCGGAATGTGGGTTAAAGCAGCCCATTTCTCTTGCGAATCAGATAGGATTGCTATATATGGAATTTTATGAACCAAAAATCAAAAATAGAAAATCTATAGTAGAAATTAACTTGAGCAATTCAAGATTTTCTATAAAATAAATCCCATGTCACAAAAAATCATTTAACAATAAAGAATGGGGAAATTTCTAAAATGACATATAACAGAGGTAAGACATGAAATGGCAATTCATTATTCCTTTAATATTTTTATCTTTGCTGAGTTTACAGGGAAAAGCGAACCCTCATGGAGTGAAAATTCAACATCAAATTATTCAAGCAATTAAGATTAATGCTATTTATGATACTGGTACTCCTTTAGCTAATGCTCCAGTCACAGTTTATGCTCCTAATGCTCCTAATAAACCTTGGTTAAAAGGCATAACTGATGATGAGGGAAATTTTATTTTCACCCCTGATTATTCTCAGTCTGGATATTGGGAAATAAAGGTGCGTCAAGCTGGTCATGGTAAGTTAGTTAGTATTTCTTTTCAAGTAGACAAGTCGGAAAATGATCCTAGGAAAAATATCAGGAACAGTGACTATTCTTTAGCAAGTACATTTAGGGATTATAGTCTACTCCAAAGAGGATTAATAATAGGTTGTGTTATGTGGGGATTTGTAGGAACTGCTTTATTTTTCTGGCGATTTCAAACTCAAGAAGAACAATAAGAAGATCGTTAGAGTGTTACTCCTGACTTTTTCTAAGCAGTCTATCAAAGTTATAATTTTGGGGTGCATTTCAATATTTGACATTTGTTAGCATAATTTTAAATTTTCACAATGCATATTTCAGAAGGCATTCTGCCAGCTCAACTTTCTATTAGTGGTTATGGGTTTACTTCTCTAATTACCTGGTATTCTCTACGCAAAATTAATCGTCTAGCAAATCCTCAAGCTAGTATTCCCAAAGCTTCTTTATTAACGGCAGCCTTTTTTGTTGCATCTAGTATTCATATTCCGATGCCAATAGGTAGTGTTCATTTAGTCTTAAATGGATTATTAGGAGCTGTGTTAGGTTATTATGCTTTTCCAGCAATATTAATTGGTTTATTTTTCCAAGGAATAATGTTTGGACATGGTGGTTTAACTACTTTAGGAATTAATGCTATAATTATGGGTATACCAGCAATTTTGGCTCATCAAATATTTCAATTGCGTCATATTTTAGGGAATAAAATTAAGGAAAATTTATCCATGAAAATTTTTGGATTTATTGCTGGAGCAACTGCTATTGGAGTTTCTAGTTTGATATTTTTTAGTTTAATTATTACAAATATTCCATCTGGGTTTAATGCTTCATATGAGCAGAAAGCAATTTATGGATTAATGATTTCTCATATTCCTTTGATGGGAATAGAAGGAATTATCACTGCCATGATTGTCAGTTTTATGCATCGAGTCATGCCAGAAATTTTACTTGTTAAATAAGTGAGCAGTCGGAAGATAGAAAGTTTATTTCTTCCTTTTTTTTATTTTTTTCCTTCTTAGCAAGATTATACAGGGAATTCCGCCAAGGTGGAGGTATACCTATCGCGGGCAAGATGTCCGCACTGGGAACATTTAATTTTTAATATCTGTACTTCGTATACTTGGAATTTGCTGTATATAGCAATCCTATTTTATTCATGTAAAAAATCTTGCCACTTTTTGAGAATAGGTTTGGAGTATTGCTTAATCGGTAAAAATTTCGGAGTTTATTTCTAGTTTTTGAATTGTTACAACTTATGTGCGGATTGCTATTAGGTAATTAGGTAATTAGGACTGTTACAGTAATGAAATTTGCCCTAGATGAATATGCTAATTTAAACTCCCCAATACATAGATGGGATGTAAGATATAAACTTATTGGTCTAATCTCATTAATGTTTGCCTTTGCTACAGTTAATAGTTGGTATTTAATTCCATTAATGTTGTTCCTAACCATTATGCTTTATGGAATCTCAAAACTACCTCTATCATTTTTAGCTAATCGGTTACGTTATCCAGGATTTTTTTTGTTAGGAGTAATTCTTTTATTACCTTTTCTATCTGGTAAAACTATTGTTTGGCAATTCGGATTTTTGATAATTCGCCAAGAAGGGTGTCTGGCAGTTATATTAATTGTTAGTCGTTTTTTTTCTATTATGACTACTTGTTTAATTTTATTTGGTACAAGTTCATTTTTAACAACTTTAAAAGGAATGAGAAGCCTAGGAATTTCTCCGATTATTACGGATATGTTGATGTTATCTTATCGTTATATTTTTGAACTATTCAACCAACTTAACATGATGCTAAAAGCTACTAAATTACGAGGTTTTAAAAGAAGCAAAATTAGTTGGAGAAATTTATCAGTTTATGCTGCTCTTGTTGGTAGTCTTTTAGTACGAAGCTATCAACAATCAGAGCGAGTTTATCAAGCAATGTTATTGCGTGGCTATGGAAATCTATTCAATAATGAAAGTTATCCCATATATTCTACTTCCAGAAATAGTTTTAAATTTAGCTTTGATGTAATATATTTATTTATATCTCTGATAATTGCTGTTAGTTTTATCGTTGTAGAAATATTTTTTAGCTGGATTTGATAGCTATTCAATGCTTGGGGAAAGTATATCTGAAAAACCTTAGTTATCCATAACAAATGTGTTTATGCCTTCACATTATGCCTTCATAAAAAAGCTGTTCCCCCAGAGTAGTAAGCGTAAATATTATACCTGATTAAAATTAAAATTGCTATAATATATCTTCAAGCTAGTACTTAAGCAGGTAGACAAAATTAATTACACATTTTATCAGAGTGAACCCTTGATAATATATACCTCATATTAAACTAGATTAGGTAAACAATTTTGTTGAGATGCTTAATATTTCTAAGTGGTTAATAAAATTCTTATTCTTATGTTAATAATTAGTTATTTATAAAATGCAAGAGGATAAATCAAAAGCTGGAGTCTATGTCAAAGATGTATTATTTCAATATCCTCAAAATGAACCTATTTTACGCAATCTTTCATTGACAATTAAACCAGGAGAAAGGGTAGCTTTATTGGGATCTACAGGTACAGGCAAAAGCACTTTTATGGAAATTTTAGTAGGGTTAAAAAAACCTTTATCTGGTGAAATTTGGATTCAAGGAATTCTGCTACAACAAAAAACTTTATCCCAAGTGCGTAGTCAGATAGGTTTTTGTTTCCAAAATCCTGATGACCAATTATTTATGCCTACTATTTTAGAAGATATAACTTTTGGTCCGCTTAACTATGGTTTATCCCTAGAAAGTGCTAAAAAAATTGCTGAAAATTTGTTAGTAAAATTTGGTTTAGAAAAATATGCAAATCGTTCTGTTTATAAACTTTCAGGGGGTCAAAAAAGATTGTCAGCTTTAGCAGCAGTTTTAGCATTAAAACCAGATATTTTAATCTTAGATGAACCGACCAATGGCCTTGACCCTTTATGGAAACGTAATTTAGCTGAAATTATTTTACGATTACCAGTGCAAATTCTTTTAATTGCTTCCCATGATTTAAACTGGGTTAATAAAGTAACTGAACGTGCTTTAATTTTGCAGTGTGGTCAAATTCAAGTAGATACTTCTATTCAAAATATTATTCAGGATAGTTCTACTCTTGAATATTATGGTTTACCTATTGATTATTGAAAAAATAAAAAAATAAAAAAATAAAAAGGAAGATTGATAAAATTCACATTCCACGCTTCAACTTGTAGTATAAAAGGATTATAAAAATTAGTAGCTTGGTAAGTATTTAGGGCTTGCTAAAAAAGTCTTTTTCAGGAGTAGGAAACCCACCTCTAACATCTCCCAGGATGAGAAGTAGGGACGTTGTATGGAACTTCCCTACAGAGGAACAGGGAATTGGTAGAAGAGGTAGTAGGATATATTTGTCCCTTGATTTTTCTGCCATGGGAATGCCCAAAATACTAACAAATTGATCTCTCAGGACCGAAAACTAGACACTTTTTTCGAGTTTAAAAATGCTAAAACCTTTATGTGTTAATACTTTTGAATTTAATACCAATTTCATAAACTTAGGCTACACTGCTTATCTTAATTAATGTATAATCTTGAGATATGATGTGTTGCCGTACTTGAGAAAATTGGTATAATCAGAAAACCATATTTATACTGTATAAATCATCTTCATTGACTTTTCTCAAGAGTCAAATTCTCAGAAAAATATTGAGCATAAATACTTAATTTAGCCAGAGGTAAGCTACCCATCATTTCCTACTGACTACTGAATACTTGCTTTTTATAATACATTTTATCGTGGAGATGTAGTCTAAGAAATAGATAGGGAGGTTCCATGCAACGTCCCTACAGAGGAAAAGGAGATTTACCTAGCCCGAACCCCGATGGTAGAGGGGTAATTGGAAGAATTACCCCTTAATTTTTCTGCAGTGGCCAGCCCAAAATACTAACAAATTGATCTCTCAGGACCGAAAACTAGACAGTTTTTTCGTTCCTCAAAATGCTGGAACCTTTATGTGTCAATGCTTTAATATTTAATCTGCCTACCCTCCTTTAACCATTTTCAAAAATACTGTTAAAGTGCTTTAATTTATTGGTAGAAGTCTTGATATTAATACTGTAACAACCTTTTTTTAATCTGGACTATAGTGCAGAAGGTTTAATTGCTCAAGATATAGTAGAAGTTGCTGAATCTCAAATTCAATTAATTAATCAGGACTTACGTAAACCAATCAAGAAACCGGGTTTATTGTCCTGATTATTGATGTGTTCAAACCACGAAATTCTATATTATAAACTGATTTCTGCGTAAGTCTTGTTAATTTTAAATAAATACAAAAAAAGAAACATTCCTATAAAAATTAAAGCTGATTCGCTGGAATCAAGTTTCCAAGGCAACTAACTATAAAATGAAGCTGAAAGACTGGGAAGGATAGTTAGAAGGATAAACCCAATGAAATCCAAATTCTTGATGATGGAAACTTGGAACTTGGAGAAAAATTAATGATGAAAAATAATTTGATCAAATTATCGGTATTATTTATTATTGCTGTTGTGGGAGTGATGGGAATTTGGATATGGATGTCAAAACCAAGAGTGGTTAAGCCTACTTCTCCTTTTTCAGAGGAAGAAAAATTGGCAGAGGCAGAGAGGTTAACTCAAAAGGTTGTTCAGTTGTATCAGCAGGGAAAGTATGCTGAAGCTATTCCATTGGCAGAAAAAGCATTAGATATTGGCAAAAACGTACTTGGAGACAATCACCACGACGTAGCAACTATTTTGAACAATCTGGCAGCACTTTACAAATACCAAGGGAGATACATGGAAGCCGAGCCCCTTTATCAACAGTCCTTAGTTATCGACAAGGAAAAATTAGGAGATAATCACCCCTATGTAGCAACGAGTCTGAATAATCTGGCAGCACTTTACAAAGATCAAGGGAGATACACCGAAGCGGAACCCCTCTATCAAAAGTCCTTAGCTATCATCAAAGAAAAATTAGGAGATAATCACCCTGATGTTGCACAGAGTCTGAATAATCTGGCAGCACTTTACAAAGATCAAGGGAGATACACCGAAGCTGAATCCCTCATGCAAGAATCCTTAGCTATCGACAAGAAAAAATCAGGAGACAATCACCCTGATGTAGTAGCAACTCTGAACAATCTGGCATTGTTTTACGAATCTCAAGGGAAATACAAGAAAGCTGAACCCCTCTATAAAGAGTCCTTAGCTATCAGAAAGGAAAAATTAGGAGATAATCACCCTGATGTTGCAGGGAGTCTGAACAATCTGGCGGGACTTTACTCCTCACAAGGGAGATACACGGTAGCCGAACCCCTCTATCAAAAGTCCTTAGCTATCATCAAAGAAAAATTAGGAAAAAATCACCCCTATGTTGCAGGGAGTCTGAACAATCTGGCGGGACTTTACTCCTTACAAGGGAGATACACGGAAGCTGAACCCCTCTATCAAAAGTCCTTAGCTATCATCAAAGAAAAATTAGGGAATAATTACTCTTTGAAAGCAACAAGTCTGAATAATCTGGCAGAACTTTATAGAGATCAAGAGAGATACAAGAAAGCCACACCCCTTCTGCAACAGTCCTTAGCTATCTGGAAGGAACAATTAGGAGACAATCACCCCAATGTAGCAGAAAGTCTGAACAATCTCTCAGAACTTTACAGCTTAAAAGGCAATACAACTCACGCTATGAGATTGTTAAGCCAAGGACTTGCAGTTGAAGAATATAATCTCTCTGAAAACTTAGTAGCAGGGAATGAAGGCCTGAAACAGGATTACATGAGAACAATTTCAGGAACGACTGATATAGCTATTTCTTTTAACCTTCAATCTGCCCCCAATAACTCAGAAGCGACTCGTCTAGCAATTAAAACTATCTTTGAGCGGAAAGGGCGCATTTTCGATGTTTTCACAAACCGCCTGCAAATTCTTCGCCACCGTAGTGATGATCCTGAAACTCAAGAATTGTTGAGTCAACTCATGGCTAAACGGACTCAACTCTCTAACCTCGTTTTCAAGAAACCTGAAGATTTTCCTTCCCTGGAGGTTTACCGTCAACTACTAACCAACGTGAAAAAAGAAGTAAAAGAACTTGGAAGTAAGCTAAGACTTCGTAGTACTGAGTTTCGTAATTTATCTCAACCCATTAACCTCAAAAAAATTCAACAACAAATTCCTGCTAATACTACTTTAGTAGAATTAGTACGCTATGAACCTTTTAATCCTAAAGCATCCAAAGATGAACGCTTTGGGAACCCCCACTATGCTGCTTATATTCTCTATAAAACAGGCAAACCCCAAGCTATTGATTTAGGAGCAGCAGAACCCATCGACAAAACGGTAGAAAAATTACGCGCATACCTCCGGAATTCCAATGTTTCTCTTAAACAACTGAAACGTTCTGCTAGAAAACTTGACCAAATGGTAATGGAACCTGTGCGACAATTATTAGGAGATACTAAAACTATTCTTTTATCTCCCGATGCTGCCCTCAATCTAATTCCTTTTGAAGCGTTAGTGGATGAGAATAACCAATATTTAGTCGAAAATTATCAAATTACTTATCTCACCTCTGGTCGAGACTTATTGCGACAAAACCCTAAAAATAAGCGACAAACTCCCCTAATTATGGCTAACCCTAAATATAAACAACAGGGAGAAATAGTTAATCTTGACAATTATCGTTCTATAGGCTTATCTGACTGGGTATTTCCACTTCTAAAAGGCACACAACAAGAAGCAGAAACAATGAGTCAACTATTCCCGGAAGCTCTAATTTTAACTAAAACTAAAGCCACAGAAAATGCTCTCAAACAAGTTAAAAATCCTAACTTTCTCCATATTGCTACTCATGGATTCTTTTTATCCAAACCTACATCAGAAAACTCAACGGATATTGATAACCCCTTATTTCGTTCTGGGTTAGTTTTTGCCGGGGTGGAACAACAACAAAGTGAAGTAGATGATGGAATGTTTACTGCTTATGAAGCTACCTTCTTAAATCTTGTCGGCACTCAATTAGTGGTATTATCAGCTTACGATATAGGAAGAGAGAATATTAGCGCAGGGGAAGGCATTTATGGGTTGCGTCGTGCTTTTGTAATTGCAGATAGTGAAAGTCAAATGATTAGTCTGTGGAAAGTAGAAGATAATGCGACAAAAGATTTAATGGTAGCTTATTATCAGAGATTAAAAGCAGGAAAAGGACGCCGGGATGCTTTACTGGAAATTCAGCGAGATTGGTTGAAAGATCGAAAATATCAACATCCTTATTATTGGGGGAGTTTTGTCTTTTCCGGGGATGGGACACCAATGGAGTTCAGTTATTAGTTAGGGTATGCTGAATAAACATAAAAGCATTGACACATAAAGGTTTTATCCTTTTTTTTCTCGCAAAAAGTGCTTGCTTTTCGGTCCAACAAGGCTGAAAAAGTTAGTATTTTGGGCGCTCCCATGGCAAAAAATTCTACTTGTATTTGGTATTAGTGTTGACTTGATATTAATTTTATACTTTAAGTATTCTAACTTTTTTGCCTCTATAATTAACAGTCGATTTAGGACAGATTTTCCTTTTCATAACAATTATTTTACTTTTAGCAATTTCTTTCTTTATTTTTCAGAAAATTGCTTATTTAGTTGATGCCTATCGTGGAGAAACTAAAAAGTCTAATTTACTAGAATATGCTCTATTCTCGCGATTTTCCCGATCATTTGACATCCTCTCTGACCTAAAGGTACAGAGATTCCCATCTATTATTCAAACAGACTAAGCTGCTTAAATGATTCAGAGCGGGTTGACACATCATTGCTATCAACTACTTTTTTACG
>JAKQYF010000207.1:0-4000 GCA_023356535.1 Trichodesmium sp. MAG_R03
CTAAAAATTAAAATATTAACAAAACATCAGCCTGATCTAATCACAAAATACCCTAGTCATCATCAAGATGACTTCTGCTATGAGCCCTGAAATTCATTTGATTAGGTATTAGGTATTAGGTGTTAGGTCTTAGGTGTTAGGTTTTAGGTATTAGGTATTAGGTGTAAAACTTCACCAAGATATTTCTGCCCAAGGATTTTTCCTACAGCGCTTTTCAAATTAATGAACTACATCGCCATAACCAAAGCCTTCTATGGACGTTCTCACTGACAACTGATTATTAGCTTTTTTTGGCAATGAAATTACAAAATGAAAAATTTGCCGAAAAATGGCCAGTAAAATAAAAAAAAATTATAATCAATATTTCTGAAAAGATGATATGATTGTATGATACTTTTTAATCAAGCTGACAATGAGGTTAACGCAATGAATATTTGGAAACGATTTCCCTTGACTGCCTTACTGGCAAATATCTTGGCTGCTCTTTTGTTCTTCCCAGCAGATGCGATGGCTATTGAGGGCTCTAAAGTGAACTTTAAAGTCCCCTTTTACTTTACAGGGGTCTATACCAGTGTCAGCCAATCAACCTTCAAGGAAGTCACAAAAATGAATCTCTATATTACTACACAATTTAATTTTCAAGGAAAGTTGATTGTTTGCTCTGGTACAGGTGGATTGGATAATCCAATAAGCATAAAAACTGTCAAAGGCGTTTATAATAATGAAATTGGAACGGAGCGTATTATTAGCTTCTTGGCCATCGAGGACAACGGTAGTTACGAAGCTTGGGCGGGCATTAGTAACGAGGAACTTCAGGTATTAGACCTGATGGGGGCACGTGCGGCCATTGATGGAAACGAAAAAGGATCAATCTGTCCTATTGCTGCCCTGTTCGTGAAAACCGGTTCTGCGGTAAACAGTAATGATTTTAATTGTGATAGTTAAAACCGAGATAGAGCGTAATTTTGTTGAAAACGTGGGCTTGGAAAATTGAGCGATTGTTCCCAGAATGTTGTAGTCCATTTTGCTTCTCAATACAGTATGGAGAACATTGCTCAAATTATAGCAATGAGCACTCACATATTTACATATTACCATCGTCCAAGCGTCTAAATTTCACATATCGAAAAAGCAACAGAGGAAATAGGTAATGACATCAGAACAGAAAACCCAAACAGACTCGAAGCCATCTGAAAATTCCTGTCCTGGGGTGAACCGACGTAAATTTTTAGGTGGAGGAGCGATCGCAGCCGCCGCCCTAGCCACACCCACAACCGCATGGGGAGGAGGAGAAGCGCAAGCGAATCCTGAGCCGAGACAACCGAATCCTGGATCGGTAAAACGGATTCCCAACCATTTTGTCATCTTCGAGGAACCCCACGTCGTCTCCTCCAGTTATGGAGAAGCTCGCTTGCAGCTAAACGTAGTAATGAATCCAGTGCTGCTCAGGCGCAAAAAGCTCGTGGAAGTCGAAGAGGTAAGAACTCGTTGCTATAACGGTGAAATTCCAGGATCGACAATTTTCGTCAATCCTGGAGACAAAATCCGAGTTACCCTCAAAAACTGGCTGCCCGACGAGAACCAGGGAAAAGCCGAGAACTCGGCAGAAGTTCTTGAAGGCGACGAAAACTGTCCCAATGGCTATAACATCACCAACCTTCACTTTCACGGCTTGCACGTTTCCCCTGCCAGCATTTGCGAAGAGAGCCCAAAGAAAATCCTCTCCTCCGACGACCTTCTTTTGGAAGTTCTACCCAAGGATAGCAACGATCCAGATCAGTCAAACGTTAAGGTGTTCTGCCACGAATACCTCGTCTGGCTGCCAAAATTCCACGCTCCAGGAACCCACTGGTATCACGCCCACCGACACGGTTCTACTGCCATTCATGTTTCTAACGGCATGGCTGGAGCGATTATCGTCAAAGAACCCCCTGACGATCGGATCGTTGACGAAACTAGGGATAAAGTGTGGATCGTGCAAGAGGTTCTCGGAGAAGAGGATTCGGACATTTATTGCAAGCCGACGACCCAAGAATCGGAATTTCTGATTAACGGTCAGTATCAGCCGACTATTACCCTGCAAGCAGAAGAGGTTCAACGTTGGCGTTTCATTGATGCCACCTCCTCAACTCAGGGCTTGATGAACCTGAAGCTAGTTAAGGTCGACAACAATGTTGACCCCTACTACGATGCCCCTTTGAGAGGCCAAGTCGTTGACATGCACTTAATAGCAGTTGATGGCATCTCCTTCTACGGCAAAGCACCCCAACCGACTAAAGGCTGGGATATGGCGCCTGGAAACCGTGCGGATTTTCTCGTTAAACTCGAACCGGGTTGGTATAAGGTCGTCAAAGATTTGTTTTCTCAAAGGGGTGGCAGCGGGGTATCTTGTCCGCAAGTGCTAGCATTCGTGCGAGTACCGGAAAATCCGAAGTATCAGGAGGAGTTGCCTACAGTCATTCCTGGAAAACCGCCGCGCTATCTGCTACCGATTCATCCCAGCGAGATTGGCAACCAGCATCAAAAGCGTCAAACCTGCTTTCTCGTGTACGATTATTTTCCAGAGGGAGTTGATAATCCTAAGCGCCGTAGCTTTCTCATTAACAACAGACTTTACAACCACGATCGTCTTGATGTTGAAGTAAATTTAGGAGATGTGGAGGCTTGGGAGCTAAAGAATGAGGGCATTTGGAAGAAGAATGGCCAAAATGGAACAATTGAGAAAGATCCTTCCCAAGGCCAGGCTCACCCCTTCCACATTCACGTCAACCCCTTCCAAGTGGTGGGAGAAAAAATCGATCCTCACGGTCCGGACAACTCGACGAACTGGCGTTGGCGGGATGTAATTGCGCTTCCTCCCAGTCCTGCCCCCAACAGACTCCCCATACCAATTACCATTTGGCAGCGTTTCTTAGACTATCCTGGGGAGTACGTTATGCACTGCCACATCCTCACCCATGAAGACCAGGGAATGATGCAAAATATCCGGGTAAAGTATAACGACTACCCACCGCTTAGAAATCAAAGAGTTAATTTGGAGGGCTGGGATGATTGGTCAATGTTCCCTGCTTGTCCTTCCGATGCTGAGGAAAGGGAAGATTGCGAGTGGCCTACAGGCGGAAAGCCTTGCAGTTCTATATTTGGAGAAGTGGACGATTCTGACTGCGGCGATCCCGAGGAGGAAACACCAGAGCTATGTGATCATTGTAATGAACCGTAGAGAACGTGCTATTTGGCAATACCCTAGCAGAGCATTGCCAAATAGGGGATGTCGTCAGAGCCCCACCAAAGGCTAATCCCATTCCTCAATGGGAATTGCCGACCCACCTGACTCTCAAAGCTGGGAAACCCGATTGAAAAACCGTTCCACAGATACAACGAAAATATATGGCGACGCACGCTTTGCGATCGCCGACTGGCCCGAACGGCAGCGCCATATATTTGGCAATGGCCGTACGAGTATAAATCAATAATCGAGAAGAACAATAGTCAATGGCTTTGGTGATAGTTTAAACCGAATTTTGGTCATAATTGCCGGATAAATTTTTTCTAACTCCTGTATGATTTTTTCGGGGTGGTATCCATTATCAAGTAGGATATTGACATCCTCCCCTTATGAAAGGCACCGGGTTTCCTCCCGAAGAGTAGCTCCTCGGCGGGTTCACATCTCACATCGAGCTGCTACTTTGGCAGTAGTCTTATGCTTACCGACCTGTCCGTTTAAAGTCTCTGTATGCCCACCCGCGACTAATATATTTCTTGCTGCATTTTCGTCTCTATCATGTTTAGCACCACAATTAAGACATTCCCACTCACGAATTGATAAATCTAATTTTCCACCTTTAAATCCACAACAAGAGCAAATTTGAAATTTGGGTTCCCAACGGCTGATCACTCTGAAATCACGACCATATTTTTCCGCAAATCCATTCTAGAAATGTTCTGAATGTTCTCCAACCTAAATCTAGAAATCCCGCGGGGTTTGTTTTTAGAGTTCTTA
>JAKQYF010000207.1:4100-10030 GCA_023356535.1 Trichodesmium sp. MAG_R03
TTACATTCACACCTAAATTAACTTTGCTTTCTGGAAAATTTGCAGAGGAGTTAAACTTAACTCAGGTAATAAATCATTCCCCAAACCATCTTTCCCTTGCTTCGTTTGTGGAGGAGAATAAGGATAAAAAACCGTGATTTTCTTAACCTTTGTATCAATTAACCAAACTCGGTTAACCCCTGCTTTTAGATAAGCTTCTGCTTTCTCACTAAGGTTACTAAAAGATTGAGCAAGTGATATAATTTCTATGACTAATTCAGGGGGAATGGGGCAAGCATCATCTTCTAATTCAATCTCCCCTAACTTATCATAAGATATATAAAGTCACTCTGGGATCGGACACTAATCTTTGTCATTTCGTTTTAAGCGAACACACCATTCGATACCAACTTCCCCCTTATCTTGATTCCAATCTTCAAGAATTGAGGATAAAGCAAGTGTTAAACGGGAATGAGAACGTTTGGGTGGCATTTTTTGAATTAATTCTCCATCGAAATATTCATAGTTTTCACTAGCTAAAGGGGATGACAAAAATTTATCCAGTGTGAGCTTTTTTTCTTGGATAGCAGTCTTAGACATCCTTAGAATTCTCCTAATTAAGTAGAGTTAATACAGTATAATGTTCTTGACAATCTCACCGTTAAATCACAGCTCCTAGCTCCCCCCATAGCTTTGGGTTTCTTAACTATGGAGGTTTTTTGGCTTTGGGTTTCTTTTCAAAGACTTGAATATTCCGACTATCTAGTTTAAATCCATTCTCTGTTCTTTCTCCCATTTTACCGAAAAATTGGGTTTAAAAGGGCGACTTTTTAGTTGATTTTTTTCCACAGGTTATGTTATTATGGCTATTAGCTTCAAAAGTCGTTCTCTGAAAGCAAGATTTAAGTACCGTATATATCCAACATTAGGACAAAAACACCGATTAGCAAGGCTCCGCAGGTTGTGTGCGCGTTGTCTGGAATGATAGTCTAGCTTGCTGTCAGGAAAAGTACAAACCTTGAAACAAAAAACCGACTAATTCTGAACTACAAAAACAGTTTATTACTCTGGCTAAAAAGACAGAGGATAGAGTTTAGCTTTCACCCTCACTGACAACTGATTATTAGCTTTTTTTGGCAATGAAATTACAAAATGAAAAATTTGCCAAAAAATTGCCAGTAAAATCAAAAAAAATTATAATCAATTTGTAGATATAAAAAATCAAAATGTCTGACGAAGAAGAAAAACAGAAGGAAACTCAGGAACCTCAGCCACCTTCTCAACCACCAACCCCTGCTTTAGAAACCGAACGCAAAATTGCTCAAAAATTTGTATCTGCCACAACCCAGAGTTTTATCCAGTGGATGCCATTGGGGGGAAGCGGTTTTGTGTTATTATCCTTTGTTTTTAATCAAGATTGGGTCAACGCTTTAATTACCTTTCCTGTTACTATGGCGACTGTTGTTTGGGCCAGGTATACAGAAGGTTTTCTCACACAACTAGGAGCGGTGTATCAGGAACGAGGCAAAAATGATGCGAATTCTCTGGTCAAATTCCTAACTGGGTTAGATGAAACAATGGGTTGGCAGCTAGCTGGGACTAAAAATCAATATTTGGAATGTCAAAACAATGAATGCCTCCATTATACAACTGAGGGTGTGGCTAGAGCTTTCAAGCCCAAACTTGAGAATGTTTTTGTGCCTTTAGGTTTGAGTGGTGATTTTTTTCGAGGGTTTGAAGGTGAAGATTTACCGGGACTTCCAGGATTTAAATGGGACCGGGAAATTATCAGGAGGATGGAAAAAGATGAAGGTTTGCAAATTTGGGATATCCTTCGCAAGGGGGAAAAAGACCCTGGACGCCGTCATTTAGTAATTCAAGCATGGGGAGGTTATGGGAAAACTACTCTACTACGTCACATTACTTATACTTACACTAGAAAAAATAGAAATATTGGCAATGCTCCTGATTTAATTCCGGTTTTATTTTATTTGCGAAAGGACCAAAAGAATATTATCCCTACTGCTGATGGTAAACAAATTGATCTGCCTACTTTAATTGAAAAGTTTCATATACCCAATTTGCCAAAAGGGAAAATTCTCAAGTTACCGCCGAAGTGGGTGAAAAATCAACTTGAAGCTGGTAAAATGCTGGTGATGCTGGATGGACTTGATGAGGTGAGGGAGGAATGGCGAGATTCGGTAATGGAGTGGATCACGAAAGCTATAAGAGAATATAGTTCATGTTTTTTTATTCTGACTTCTCGACCTAGTGGATATCGTGGTTATCAAAGAAATGGCAAACTTAATTCTCTATTTGTTAAACCTCTCAATGAGTTCCAACAAGAAAAGTTTATTCGGAGTTGGTATTTGAGTTGGGAACGTTTTTATAGTGCGGTGCCCAAGAACCCTTCAGTGAAGCAGGAAGCTGATCGACAAGCAGAAAATTTGCTGGCTCAGTTACAAGAAAGTGAGGAATTGAGTGATTTATCGAAAAATCCTCTGTTGCTTAATATTATTGTTAAATTGCACAGTTCTTATGTTGGTGAAAAATTGCCTAAACGTAGAACAGATCTATATGCAGAAATTTGCCGGATGCAGCTTGGCGATCGCCCTCAGGTGAAAAAAATTGATATGTTGTTAGACCGTGGGGATAGCCAAAAGATTTTGCAAGAGTTAGCTCTGTATATGCTCCAGTCTAATAAACCTCAAATTGATCGAGGTGAGCTGCTGTCAAAATTGACTGGTTATATTAGTAATGTGGGTGAGCAGACCGACCCGAAAAAGTTTTTGCAGCAAGTTGAAGAGGTGAGCGAATTATTGGTTAGGCGTGAACGAGATTATGAATTTGCTCATTTGAGTTTTCAGGGATATTTAGCTGCTGTTGAAATTAAGGAAAAGCGACAGGAAGATTTATTGAGACAAAATAGGGATAAGTCTTGGTGGCGGGAAACTATTATTCTTTATGCGGCACAACTCAAACCAGTTGATTTTCGCCGGTTTATTCTTATGTTATTAGAGGGTGGCAGTGAAGAAGCGGGGGATCTTGCTTATAACTGCTGGAGAGAATATCCTCGGCAAGTTGACCCAGACCTGGAGGCACAAGTGAAACAGCTTAATTCTTATATTCTGGATGTACGCTGCAGCAAACTTGAAGATTATTTAAAAAACCAACAGTGGCAAAAAGCTGATAGAGAAACCTCGCGAGTAATGTTACAAACTATGGGTAGAGAAGAGGATGGATATCTGCTCACAAATGATATAGAAAATTTTCCTTGTGCAGACCTCCGTAAAATAGACCAATTATGGGTAAAATATAGTAAAGGTAAATTTGGCTTTTCTGTGCAGAAGAAAATTTATCAGAGTTTTGGTGGTACAAAAGACTATGATAGTAAAGTATGGGAAACCTTCGGTGATAAAGTTGGGTGGAGAAAAGGGGGAAAATGGTTGGAATATAAAAAGTTGACTTTTAGTATGGAGCATTATGAGGGGCACCTACCTTGCACCTTGACCTTGGGATGCACCTGGTACCTTTCACCTTGGGAGGTGTATGGAGTGGACTTCTCTTCTCTCGCGCAGAGACTTGTAGACTGTAACATATAGTAGTTTCAGCCGTCAAGAAAAAAATTATTGCCAAAGGATTTTCTACGAGTTTCCTTGATTTCAGGATTTTATTAGGTATTAGGTATTAGGTGTTAGGTGTTAGGTATTAGGTGTTAGGTTTTAGGTTTTAGGTATTAGGTATTAGGTTTTAGGTATTAGGTGTTAGGTGTTAGGTTTAAAAGTTAACAATTAGCCAAAATAAACTGCCTGCCTCCACTTCACTGCCTCAAACCCATAGCCTAAGCTTTGCCATAAAGGTAGTTAAAACCTCACAATGAAACCCAATAACTATTAAAAATAAAGATGAAAAAATCAATTAGTATTAGTCCCGTGTATGAAGAAATAATAAATTTTCTAGCGAGGGGAACAACACCTCAAAGTTTAATTAAATTTCAAGTATCAGAAACAGTAAAAGAAAGAGTAGCAGAGTTAATCTTTCGTGAAAAAAATGATAGTCTTTCGGAAAATGAAAAATCCGAATTAGATCATTATCTGCTAATAGAACATTTATTAAGATTAGCAAAAGCTCGTGCTTATGATTTTATTGAACAGGAGACTTGAAACCTAATTATGGATCGTCCTTATTTACAGCAGTTTTCATCTCGGTTGACTACCGTCTTTATGCATGCAACGTCCCTACAAGGTTTTGCTTCTGGCAATAATGAAAAGAATGAATTTGCATAACTAAAATACCACAACCATTTTGTTAGGTGTTAGGTGTTAGGTATTAGGTGTTAGGTGTTAGGTGTTAGGTATTAGGTGTTAGGTGTTAGGTGTTAGGTATTAGGTGTTAGGTTTTAGGTATTAGGTTTTAGGTGTACAGCAGTTTTCATCTCGGTTGACTACAGTAGGGACGTTGCATGCAACGTCCCTACAAGGTTTTGCTTCTGGCAATAATGAAAAGAATGAATTTGCATAACTAAAATACTACAACCATTTTGTTAGGTATTAGGTGTTAGGTATTAGGTGTTAGGTATTAGGTGTTAGGTGTTAGGTGTTAGGTGTTAGGTATTAGGTGTTAGGTATTAGGTGTTAGGTGTTAGGTATTAGGTTTATAAATTAATCAAATTCCAGACGAGTCATCTGAAACCCAACATAATTAAATATGTTGAGTTTCGCCCTGTTCTGCTACAAAACTTCATCAGGGTTAATACCTCTTTCCCTGAGAATTTCTAGCAGTCTATCAGCACGTTGTTGTGCCTGTTCAACTAGTTGTTCAGCTTGTTGTTGTGCCTGTAGAGCACGTTGTTTTTCCTCTTCAACCTGTAGAGCACGTTGTTGTGCCTGTAGAGCACGTTGTTTTTCCTCTTCAACTCGTTGTTGAGCAAGTTGTTTTTCCTCTTCAACTAGTTGTTCAGCTTGTTGTTGTGCCTGTAGAGCACGTTGTTTTTCTTGTTCAACTAGTTGTTCAGCTTGTTGTTGTACCTGTTCAGCTTGTTGTTGTACCTGTTCAGCTTGTTGTTGTGCCTGTTCAGCTTGTTGTTGTGCCTGTTCAGCACGTTGTTTTTCCTGTTGAGCAAGTTCATTTCCAGTTAATAAAATATTCCCTGATGCGTCACACCAGCGCAACCAATCATATTCAAGACCTTCAAAAATACCATGCCAAATTGTTAAACCTAATCCAATTTGTGATAAAAAGAAATTACCATTATCTACATAAATATTATTTCTTAATTCATAAACTTGTAAAATAGTTTCCCCAAGTTCTTTGAGTGGGTCAAAAACTACATAGTAACTTACTCCAGCAATAGCATAATCTTTGATTTTACTGCCTAATTCATTACCAATTTTATTGGAGACAATTTCAATAGCTACTTCTGGAGGTTTACCAAAGGCAAAAACAAAATAAGAACGATTCTTTTTTTGAGTCCAATCTTCTGGTAATTTGACTCGTAAACTGAGAAGAACATCTGGTACAAGTGGTGGTTCTTTGTCTTTGTAAAATAGTCCCACATTGGCAGTGGCTAAAAATGGGAAATCAGTCACAAAAGAATTATATAAAGTAGTAGTTAAGAGTCGTTGTTGTTTTTCAGAAATTAAATTATCCACAGGAGTATCATCTTCAGTAATAACATCCCTAAGGTCGGGATCGCTAAATTCCCAATCTTCTGGTTGATCTTCGGAAAACTTGGGATTATTTTCAATATTTTTTGGGGTTTTTAATGTAGACATAAATTGTTAGAGGGGGTTTTTCAGTTATCAGCTTTTTCTGGAGTGCCTGGGTAGGAAGAGCTTCCCTATCAGTTATTAGTTTATCACACCCTAGTTCTGAAACCCAACATAATTAAATATGTTGAGTTTCGCCCTGTTGTGCTACAAAACTTCATCAGGGTTAATACCTCTTTCCCT
>JAKQYF010000208.1 GCA_023356535.1 Trichodesmium sp. MAG_R03
TACTGTATTATAAGCCAGATTAACTGTGGGACTAATTCCTCTCAAGGTAGCTGCCCTCAACATGAGCTTGTAAAACCATGGGCATTTTTTCTGGTTCAATTTGCCGACGATAGTATAGAGTGTCAAAAGTAGAGCGTGAAAGTTTGTCCACATTTGGGACAATAGTATCGTTGAGTTCCTTTACTGGTTTTTCCGTGCTTATGGGGTTTAGGATGGCCACACAGAGGACATTCCATAATTATTTCCACAATAATGAGACTATATTCATCTTATCATTCCCACACTTTCTTGATGCACTACCGCATATCTTTGTTATCTTCCTGCTGTTCTAATTACTTTGATTTTTCTAAGCTCTTCCTAGTAACGCAAGGTTCTATCGCAGACTCCTGATATTCGGGCCACTTCTCCCGAGGTCACGTAATTCTTGGCCATTTCTTTTTCTTAATATTTTCATTTTTTGATGATGACGCTATTTGCAAGAAATTGCCAGGGTTCTTAAAATATAATTATGCACAAAAGTATAAGTATTTAAAGCCCACATTCTGCAATTCAATTTGTAACATGAAAATTAGTATAAAATCTGTAGCTTGCTTAAGTATTTATACCAGAAAAATTATCTTCATTTACCTTAATCAGGAGTCAAATTATCAGTGCAATCTTAAGTATAAATACTTCTTGAATTGTTGACTCCTATTGACCACTATAATTTTCTTCTTACTTTTGACTTTCCCCCTTTGGGGAATTGACTTTTAACTTATACTTTTATCAAACACTTTGTAATATAAAATGTAGCCTAAAGATACATAATATCATAGTTGGATAATTTCATAGACTAAAATTTAATTTTCATTAGTTTTAGTCTTACATACAGCAAATTTCGGGCCAATTATCTATAGGGTAAATGCTGAAAATCATGTAGTGCTAGCATCTTGCCCACGTGTGCGTACCTCATAATAACGGAAAGCGCTGTAAATTTTAATGTCTATCCATATCTTTCTATATTTTTGACGAAACTTTATTATACCTAAATTATGCAACGCCCATTAGTTAGTTGATAAAATATTAAAAATCAACACCCAAGCTTTACTAACTGAGTGACTTCCTTACTTTTGAGGATTATTTATTAGAGATGTACTAAATCATTAACTTTAGTTACATGGCTCCCTATTTTATCACTTAAAGAAGTATCAATTTTAGATCTAGGTGTTGATTTTTAGTATTTAACGTAAATGATAGAAATTTTATTTGGCCCAACAGAATTTTAACTTTCTTAGTTGCTAAAATTATTTCCTCTATCTTACTCAATTTGAAATGGAGTAATACTACAGCAGAAATCAATAAACTTTCACTCCCGTACTATTAAATATTGAGAAAATATTAAGCCCTGACATTAAGAAGTGGCTGTTGATGTCCAAACAAAGAGAAGAAAAATCAAATCGATTAAACAGTTTTTTTTGTTACCTCCTTTAAATTATCTTTTCAAATCTTGTCCATAATTTTCCCAGAAGTTTATTTACTTCCTCATGTTTATAATTTAGCACTATTAATCAACTATGCAAGTTAATGTAATTAAACTTTACCTAATAGCTATTAAGAATATTTATATTGTTAATATAGGTAAAGTTTTTGTTATATTCACCGTATCATCAAAAATCTACTCAAAGTAAGTAAGTAAGCAGGTATAAATAAAACAGGACTTACCCACGGGCACTACACGAGGGTGAAGACGAATGCCATTCGCCCCTACATATGGCGTTTTCAAGGTCAATTTGCGTAAGTTCTGTAAAAGTTTAAACAAAAAATATAAAATAACCTAGAATCAACTTCTCAACCCATCAATGGTTTTTCCTGTTTTCAGGTCAAATTACATTTTTCGAGTTCCCAATACATCATATTTGGACTCACAGACTGCTGATAGCTACATTTGACCATAAACTTTGCTATACTTGGATTGTCTATTTCTATCTAGTATTTGTTGGAGCAAATACTAGATAGAATGCTAACTTTGGTTATCAAGGAAAGTTATTTTTGTAAGATTTTAAGTATAGCAGGGCTTTTGAGAATTGGTATAACCTGCTATTTATTGGACAATTCTGAATGTAGCCAGAAAACGATAGTAATCCTAAATAGGTTAGGATACAGCAGATTTTGGGCAAAACTATGAACCTCTACGGCCCGAAATCTGCTGTAAGTATCAAAGATGACTAACTGTTAGCTGATATTTTTGACATTCTCCCCGGCCTAAAGGCACTGGGTTTCCTAGGGAGCCGTAGCCCCTAGGCAGGTTGACATTTCACAGGCTGCTGCTACTTTGGTAGTAGTCTTATGCTGGCCTTAATGTCCGTTTTTGTCTCGGTAGCCCACCCGCGACTAATATATTTTTTGTGAACTAAAAAGCAAGAAGGACATAACCTGTGAAAAAAAATCAACTAAAAAGTCGCCCGCTTATAGGCGAGGCTTTAAACCCAATTTTTCGGTAATTTGGTAATTTTTGAAGATAGCAACTGCAAAATCAAAATCAGAATATTAGAGGTTAGACACATAAGGGAACAATCACTTTTGACCTTTTGCTTTTAGCTTAAATGATGAGATAGAATTGTGGGATTCTAATAATATAGAAACTTAATTAGGTAACTATCTCAAATCTCAAAAAGTAAATATAACAATAATTCAATTAACTAGCCCATAACAAGAATGTTAAAAACATCAATTCCATCTCTACGAGAACAGCAAAATCCCTTAGTATGCCAATTGGCAAACACCATAGCAGCAGTTTGGCAGCGACACCTAAACCTAAAACCATACTATCTACCTACAGAGCTAGGCTATGTAGAAGGCAGTTTAGAAGGAGAAAAACTAACAATTAAAAACAAATGCTATCAAACTTCCCAGTTCCGCAAGCTACATATAGAACAGGCAACCATAGGCCCAAATCTAGATATTTTGCACTGTGTTATGTTTCCCAGAATAAGTTATCCTCTACCTATATTTGGTACAGATTTAGTGGGGGCAAGAGGTAAAATAAGTGCGGCAGTAGTTGATATATCACCCCTTAGCCAAGACAGAAAACTACCAGAAGTCTATAATTATCAACTCCAAACTTTACCAATAAAAGACTTTTCTCATCCCAGGCAATTGCCAGAATGGGGGGAAATATTTTCAGAATTTTGTCTATTTATACGACCAGTTGGTCTAGAGGAAGAACAAAAATTTCTATCGATAGTGGAATCTTACTTAAAAATACATTGCTTACAAGCTATCGCTCAAAAACCTGTTTGTGCAGAACAACAATTTGAAATTCTCAAGGCTCAACGCCATTATTGCACTCAACAGAGACAAAATGATAAAACCCGCCGAGTCTTGGAAAAAGCTTTTGGGCAAGAATGGACAGATTATTATTTAACCACTGTATTATTTGACAGTTCTGATTAATGATTAGTAGAGAAAGTAGGAATTAGGTTGATTAGTCATTAAGATATCTTCGCTGAATATTTAGAATTTGAAAAACATTACTGAACCTTACCTAGGGTCTGCTAAATAAATCTATAAACCGATAATTTTTAAAGTTTTAACTGTTGAGGTCCCTGGTGGGCAGTGCTAGGAAATGAAGAAATCAAAATCAAAAACCAGGGACTTTTCTTAGTAGTCGCGAGAGAAAAAAGCAGAAAAATGAATAGTTAAACTATTGCTCATTCCCTATTCCCTAACCTTACCAATAAGATTTTTTGAGTAGCTCTATAATAACTGAAGCCCTAATTCAAATAGGGCATTATTTTTAGGAATTGGTATAACCTAATCAAGAAGTGGAGCTCCAAAATTTTTGTTTGTGCAGGGGATGACATTGGTTAACCTGTGAAGTAAGAAACTTCCGGAACTTGGGTAAAGTTATACCAGAAGTCAGAATTGAGAAGTAGGGGGCCATCGCACATTTTCAGTACGAACTATATTTGAGAAGAGCGAGAATATCCTCAACTATCCTGGTAACTTCATATATCTTTATTTTTAAGATTTCCGTTATAATCTTTAATTTAACGGGAGAGAAATACCTCTGGATGAGACGAGGTATTTCATTTAAGTGGACTCAATGTTTCCCTATGGGACATCAAACACACAGCGTTGCAGAATGCAAACCAAGAATCCTCGTTTCAGGAGAATTTCTGGGCCTAATAGAGAAGATGAAAGGGAATCAAACAATATTGACCGAAAATAGCTCCCCCCTAGGAACTTGGGCTAAGAAAGCTTTGGGACTTCCAGAAGTACAAGTACAGGTAAGATTGCGAGGCAATCATCTACATATTCTCTGTGAAGCAGAAAAATGTCCCAAAATGAGCTTTGCACTTGCCCAATTTTCCCAGGCACTGAATCAGATCGATATAGAATCTTTACTGCCTCCTAATCAACCTCGAATTTACCAGATGTTTCTGTGTGGTCGTACTTTGGGACGTAGACGACCTGACTGGACAGTAAAACTTGATAGTAATAAGGTAGCAACTCAAAGTCAGAGGGTAAATACTCCTTCTAATTCTGATGATTCAGAAACTAATGTCTATCCAACATCTACTTCTACTGATTCTGCTTCTCAAGAATACTTACAAAATTATCATGGTAGTCAAACTTTACCAGAAGAAAAATTAACAAAAATTGGTGTTGGACGATCTTCTCAAGCCAATATCCATCACGATATGGCCTCTGAATTGCTGTTAAATCCTGATCAGGATTTTGTCGGGACAAATGACACATTAAATAATCTACACTTTTCATCTGCAAAATTAGACTTAGAGACCTTTTCTATTACTGAACCAGAAAAGTCTAAATTAGAAACAAAGTTAGATAACGCCAAGGAATCAGATCGATATCTGATTAATTCTTTCTTGAAAGTTTCTTCTCAAAGATTAGCAGAATATGGTCATCCAGATGCAATTGCTAGTTATCTGAGTGAAATTTTAGGTCAGTTAGGGGTCTGTGTAAATGTCACTATTCGAGAAAGGCAATTTAAGGAAAAATTAACAGAAACAATTTCACAATCACAGGATACTGCTAAAAATTCTAAATTCAAAACTCAAAAAATATTGTGGGTATCCTGTGAAGCAGTTTATAGTCCCGATCCATCTCTGTTAGCGGAACCAATTACCCAAAAACTACGAGACCTTCAACTTAAAGATTTCCATGAAGCTTTAATTTCTCTAGTCGTTCGGGGTGAAATATCCCCTGACTGGATGTTGCGGGTGGATCTAACTCCACCCGATCTGATGCTGCAAGAATGGGCAAGTTGGGGGGATGTAACGGCAATTGAACGGTTGCTTAAACAAAAGCTGGCTACCCTGGCAGTAAATATTCGAGCTACTCTCAAAGAATCAACCTTACATTTATTTTGCACTAATACTAATAATTTCTACCAACAATATCCAGATCAAAAGAAAACAAAAGCAGCGATCGCTTCTACATTAGCCACAATTATGCCAATAGGTATCCAAGCTGCTACTATATACGGTTGTACTGTTAATCAAAGCAATTACAAAGGATACGAGTCTCCTCTATGGATAGACTGGTTGAATTTACCAGCATCAGAAAATCCCGATCTATCTGCTAGTGCTAAAGTAAAGGCACGTCAGGGAAACAATGAAGCGATTAGTTTTTTGTTAAATAGATTACTTAATCCTAACATCGAACAAAGATTGCAAACAGGCGGTATCCGGGTATTAATATTATCAAAGCAAGGATTATTGCACATTATGAGCGAAGCTCCTACCTGTCCTTCTCAATCTGAAGTAGGACCTACTATTGCTAATTTCTTGCGTCAACTTAAAATTCCTGGAATTAGCGGGGTAAGGATTTACGGTCGTCGTGCGGGTCAAAAATTGCCTTTATGGCGCTACGGTATGAATTTTACTACGAAAAATCGCCGACATTCTGAACAACCCCCAGAGTTTGCTGCTTCTGCAAAAATGGATTTTTTATTAGGTAAAAGAGCAGATAGTGCTTTCCTGAAGTTAGCGCCAAAAATTACGGAAAAAACCGACTCAAAAGTTTCACTTCCTCAGAGGTACACATTTAAAGCAAAATTGTTTACAGGTATCCAACAATTACTGACAGGTTCTCGTTTATTTATTCCTAATGAAGAAGATTCTACGAAAATAAGTAATTCATTAACTTATAATAGTCCCAGTTATGGTAAATGGGTTGCGGCTGTTGCTTATGCTGCTTTGGGGATTTTATTAACCATTCAAACTGATTTAAAAGTAGGTAAAATATTAAAGCAAGTACCAGATATTTTTCTGTATAGAAATATCTGTCAAGGTCTCAATTGTCAAACTCCTACAGAGGAGATTGTGGATCAAAATACAACTTCAGAATTAATGACTTATCCTACTTTTAATAGTCCGCAATTAGATGAGCAGTTAATTCGTTATCAACAATATTTAGAAGTAGAAAAAAAAAGACCTGATATTTTAATAGTTGGCAGTTCCAGAGCTTTAAGAGGAGTAGATCCAAAAGTGCTTGCAGAAAGTTTGACAACTTCAGGATATCCAGATTTAAGAATTTATAATTTTGGGGTAAATGGGGCAACTGCTCAAGTAGTAGATTTGATTATACGTAAGATTTTACCACCAGAACAATTGCCACAATTAATTATTTTTGCGGATGGAGTTCGCGCTCTAAATAGTGGCAGAGTTGATAGGACTTTTGATATTATCGCTAGTTCTGAAGGTTATGAGCAAGTAAATGCTGGCACATTTATAATTGGGCATGATAGATCACGCATATCAGTTAATTATGACTTAAATAGGTATAAGCAAATATTGAAAAATTTAGAGGAAAAAACTGAAGAAATCTCAGTTACTTATCAGCAGCGTGACCGCTTGAAAAGTTTGCTCCTGTCAATTATTAAAAATCCGACAAATTGGGATTTTTTGCATCAACAAGAAAAACTAAATTTAGCAACAGAAGATACTGTAGAACTCGAGGAATTTCAAGCCAATGGTTTTCTGCCAATTTCGATGAGATTTGAACCGGAAAATTACTATCAAAATTATACTAAAGTTTCTGGTGACTATGATGCTGATTATGCTGAGTTTCAGTTAATAGGAAAACAAACCACTGCACTGAAAAATTTACTACACCATACTCAGTTGATAGGGGTTAATTTTGTATTTGTAAATATGCCTTTAACTACAGTATATTTAGATGAAGTACGAACTGTTTATGAACAAGAATTTCAGGAATATATGCAAAACTTATCTTGGGAATATACTAATTTTATCTTCCGAGATTTAGGCCATGCATGGCCAGATACCTATGATAACTTTTCTGACCCTAGCCATCTAAATCTTTACGGAGCGATGGCTGTTTCTCAAACATTAGCTCAAGATAATGTTATTCCTTGGCAAAGGCGTTAAATTTATGTTATATAGAGATTAGGAATCATAGTTATTGATTGTAGCTGGAAAAATGGAGGAACTAGCTTTAGCCATGGAACTAGACACAAAAAAATCTTGGACAATTATCCAAATCATAATATTGAGGCCAATGTTATACACTATAACCCACATTTCCCATGTTAAAATATACCTATGTTAAAATATAGTATACATGAATAACGATTCAAAACCTGGTCTAATAATGAATATGAAAATTATAGATATACAGCAAATTTCAAGTATACGAAGTACAGAGATTAAAAATTCAATGTTCCCAGTGCAGGATATTGCCCGGGATAGGTGTACCTCCACCTTGGTGGAACCTGATGTAAATACATATAGTTATTTCAAATAAGAAGGGAACACTTTTTCCGCTGAAACTTAGTTATAGCAAGAAAGACTTGTCTCAATCTAAATTAAAATGACTATAGTAGACAAACTCTTGAAAGTTATTATTATTGATAAGTACTTAAACAAAATTGTTGAACCAACTTAAATTTATGTGAGATATACAGTACAAGGGATTCAGCGTTGCAAAATGTGTAATTAATTTTGTGTACCTGCTTAATAATAGAGGCTGTAATTAAAAGTTACACATAAAAAAGACTGTAGTATAGTTGTATTAATAAATGTGGGTTATAATAGAGATATAGTTAAATAAAAAACCTCAGGAGTTTAATTTTAATATGCTTAATTCTATCCAACAATTTATTCAAGAGTTTCCGGAATTATTGAGATCATTATTTCTGGTAGCTTTTCCAGTATTTAACCCTCATCATAAGTTATATTTTATCTATACGATAGTATTTATTATATTGATTTTGGGGGTTTATTATATCCGTGAGTCAAAATCAAATGGTTTTGGTTTGAGAAAAGCACTAGCATATTGTTTCCCAAAATCTCTATATACTCAGCAATCAGCAATTTTAGACTATCAGTGTTACCTAATTAATGGTATATTGGCAATAATTGTTAGCCTGACTGCTTTCTTTACCTTATCGCAAATTACTTCCGATTTCGTAAACCAGTTTTTATGCGGATTGTTCGGAAAGAGTGAAATCCAAGTAGAAATGACCCTTGCTCTCAAAATTGTTTATACAATTTTTGCAGTTTTGGTAACAGATTTTGGCGTTTTTTATGCTCATTATCTTCAACACAAAATCCCAGCGCTTTGGGAGTTCCATAAAGCTCATCATTTAGCAGAGGGATTGAATCCAATCACAGGGTTTCGATATCATCCAATTGATTTAGGATTAAAGCACAGCATGAAAATATTTTTTCTGGGAATTTATATGGGGATATTCAGTTACTTTGTTAACCAAGAAATCACAGCCATTACTATTGCTGGTTTACTGATATCAAGCTTTTTGTTTAGGTTTATTATTCATCTACGACACTCTCATATTTGGGTTTCCTTTGGTTGGCACTTAAGTCATATTTTCCAGAGCCCAGCTATGCATCATATTCATCATAGCGAAAAAGTAGAACACCATGAGAAAAACTTTGGCTTAATTTTCTCATTTTGGGACTATATGTTTGGTACAATTTACGTGCCTAAAGTCCGCGAAGAGTTAACTATAGGACTTGGAGAGAGTGATTATCAGAATATTTGGCAACTGTATTATGTACCATTTTTAGAAGCCTATAAACGGATATCAAAATCCCTAAATAGATTAGCTAATGCGAGGGCTAATTAAGAAAATATGATGAGATCACAGCCAAGTTTTTATTATGGTTAATTAAGGGCTAGTACCTGTCCTTTGTAGGTTGGGTTGAACCACAGCGAACCCAACACAGCTATAATGTCAAGCCGATGGCTAATCCCCCCTATACTAGAGCAAATATCCCCGAATCTGGCCAAAGAATCGATCGCCAGCCCCTCAAAATATTCAGCCCACATCCCTTTGTAGTTTGGGTTGAACCACGGCGAAACCCAACACAGCTATAATGTCAAGCCGATGGCTAATCCCCCCTATAATAGGACAAATATCCCCGAAATTTGCCCAAAGAGGCGATCGCCAACCCCTCAAAATATTCAACCCACATCCCTTTGTAGTTTGGGTTGAACCACAGTAAAACCCAACACAGCTATTCCCCTTTTAGGTTGGGCTGAGCCACAGTGAAACCCAACACAGCTATAATGTTAAGCCGATGGCTAATCACCTCTATACTAGAGCTAATATCCCCGAATCTGCCATAAGAGGCGATCGCCAACCCCTAAAAATTAGGATATGAAGCAGCAACAATTTTACCTCTACCTGACCTACTACCACTATTGTTAATAGGTGGTACTTCTGATGTAGTAATTGCTAATAGTAGTAACCGTTATGGCACTGTTTGGGAAGAACCAACAACACCAGTATCGCGGACTTTTCACGAAGCAATTTCTGGAGGTAGAAATGATAGCTATTTAATGTTAGTAAAGGGAGCTAATCATTTTTCTTTTGTTGATCCTTTTGACCCTACAACAGATATACCGTTCTTAGAAACCTACGATAATCTATAGAAATCTCTGATTATCTGTTCTATTCCTGCTTCCTTCTGGCAACGTCGGCGTTATCCAGTCCACAGGCTGTCACGGTCGAACTGACCGCCA
>JAKQYF010000209.1 GCA_023356535.1 Trichodesmium sp. MAG_R03
ACAATTTCATCCAGAGGTTCTTTAGAAATTACTACTCCTGCTGCGTGTACTCCAAAAGTTTTATTTGTACCCTCAATTCTGATTGCCATATCTATCCATTGTCGGACAGAAATTGTACTAGTTTTTTCCCCTTGATTATTTTCAATTGATATTTCTTGATTATCATAGGCTTCCTTAAATTCTGGGGAAGGAGTTTCATTAGAAATCATCACTTTTAACTTGGCTGGCTTACCCCGTGCAACAGGAATTAACTTTGCCATTTTATTCGCTTCCCCAAAGGAAACACCTAGTACTCTACCCACATCTTTTAGTACTGCCTTAGATGTCATCCGGTTAAAAGTAATAATTTGAGCAACTCTCTCTTCTCCATACCGTTTAGTCACATATTTAATCATTACGTCTCGGTTTTCAATACAAAAGTCTGTATCAATATCTGGCATTGATTTCCGTTCTGGATTTAAAAATCTTTCAAATAATAAGCCATGATGCACCGGATCTATATTAGTAATTCGCAAAGAATAAGCAACTAATGAACCAGCAGCACTTCCCCTACCAGGTCCTACAGGAATATTATTATCTCTGGCATATTTTATATAATCCCAAACTACCAAAAAATATGTAGAAAAACCTTTATCCTGAAGAACTTTTAATTCAATTTCCATCCGCTCTTTATAAGTTGCGGAAACTTCACTTTTGTGTTTACATCTCTGCCTTTCGAATAATCCTTCCCAAGCCAGTTTTTCTAGGTAAGTATCGGCATTATGATCTGGTGGAATTGGATAATCAGGAATCCTTGGGTCTCCTAAAATTCCTTCATAAGCTTTAACTTTATTAGCTACTTCTAATGTATTGGCGATCGCCTCTTCTATAACTTGATTTTCTAAGTGGTCTCTAAATAGTTGCTTCATCTCTTCAGCGGACTTTAAATATTCGGTACCGCTATACCGCATTCGCTTTTCTTCAGCAATTAATTTTTGAGTGTTAATACACAGCAAAGCGTCGTGTGCTTCTACATCTAGACAAGAAATAAAATGAGAGTCGTTTGTAGCTACTATTTTTATCTTTAATTTCTCGGCAATTTTAACAATTCCAGTATTTACTACTCTGTCTTCTTGGAAGCCGTGGTCTTGTATTTCTAAGTAGTAATCTTCTCCAAATAAGTCTTTGTACCACTTAGCTATTTTTTTTGCTTCTTCTAATTTTCCCTGCATTATATTTTGAGGTACTTCTCCTGCCAAACACCCGCTAGTTACTATTAGACCTTCGTGATATTTTTCCAACAATTCTTTGTTAATACAAGGTCGAGCAAATATGCCCTTTCCTTGAAAACCATGCAGGTGAGAAAGTGTTGTTAGTTTGACTAAGTTTTTATAGCCTTGAGTGTTTTTTGCTAATACGATTTGGTGAAATTTTTTGCCTCGTTGCTGTTTTTTAAAGTCTCCATTTATGACATACATTTCGTTGCCAATTATGGGCTTAATATTTTTGTTTCTACATAGTTTAATTAATTGAATAGCCCCATACATAACTCCGTGGTCTGTTAGGGCAATAGCTGGCATTCCTAGTTCTACTGCCCTATCTATTAATTGTGGTAATTGAGATGCTCCGTCTAATAGGCTATAGTCGCTATGAATATGTAGGCCAACAAATGACATTTTTTTTAGATTTTAGATTAAATATTTTAGATAGCTTTATTTTATATAAAAGCAGTCAGCATTCAGGTATTAGTTTGACTAAAAACTAATGCCTGCAAGCTTCTTAGGGTTTAGTGAATCATATAAAAATCTTTATATTAGTTAAACTTATCAAATATAATTAAATATATTTGGAATTTAAACTAATTTTTGCAAAACAAGTTGAAATGAGCTATTTAGGGGGAAAAATAGGGGAATTTTGGGTGCGATCGCGTTCTCATTGGCCATTATTTCAAAGCTTTAATATGTAAGAAACACAGGGTAGTTGCTTTTCAAGAAATTTTCGTGTATTTTTGAGAGAAGTTTCTCCCTCTGCGCGGGTGCTTATTCAAATGAAAAAGAGTATTAGTTAGGGGGAGTGCGATGGCGTCAAGGACTATCATCAATATCAGATTGAATTTTCAATATCTCAAAGTTTTGATATGTTAAGGGAATTACTTAAAACAGGAAAGTTTGTCTTTTTCTTGGATGGATTTTACGAACTAAATTATGATATTGAAGGAACAATAATTAAACAACTTACTTCTTTTCTGCATAAATATAGCAACAATAAGTACATTTTAACTTCAAGACCTTACACTAATGTGGAATTTCAGACCAAACTGGATTTTATCAAAAGATTTATCCTAATGTAATTACCAGTTTTAAAATCTGCAATATATTCTAATAAATCCTGAATAATTCTTTCCTACTACTCATCAGAAAAAAACTCTAAAATTTTGACAAAAGTTGGTTCTTTTATCTTGATATTATTGTTACAAATAGTAAAATTTAATGCAAATAAATTATAGTACTATCAGTTAATTATGATTAAAGTAATGAATTTAACACAGAACAAGTAGACCCTTGTTAAATTACGGAGGCTGCATTAGCTGTAGAATTGAAAAATGTCTAATAAGCGCCTAGGCAAAACTAATTAACATTATTTCTGTCCTGTGATTTTTACAAAAGTTTTTGAGAAATAGTATTAGCTCAAAATAAAAGTTAGAAAAAGCTACCATAAGCATTCAGAAGTCAGCTATCAGCTATCAGTTTCTAGTATTGTTTAGTATTTTTTAGGAGATTTTGAAGATACTTGACTTTGCCTGAAAAACCAACTCAATAAAGAAACACCGCTACGCTCTTTAGGAGTTTTTGGCCATGTTTTAATTACTGAGGCTGGTTTTGATGGTGCGGAAGAATCTACAGATTTAGCATCTGCTTTTTCTGGAATTTCTGGTATTGATTCTATTTGGGACCAAAACCCTAATAATCCAGCAGAAATTCCCCCAATTAAACCCAATATAATACTAAATTTTATTGTATATTCTAGTAAGCTAAAACTAATACTGAAAAACAGAGTAGCTGCTACTCCGGCAATAAAGCCTGTTGATATTGATGATTTATTCATAGTTTTTCATAGTTATTGGAAACAACATTTTTTTATAATTTGACGAAAAATTATAGTTTTTATTAAACTTATAAATCAAGATTAATATAAATTTCAATTATAGCAGTTTTACCTAGGTATAGTGTCATATTTAAGGGTATTCTTTAAAGTTATAGCCATTGCAAAATCAAGGATTGGGCGATAGAATAATCCTGCTTTTCTACCCAGAAGTGGTATGATAACCTTTACTGTATAATACCATTTATCCATGAAATTGAGCTTAATAAAAGATAGCAACTATCAGTAAAATACTTGTATCGGTAAGAAATTATTAAGTGCATTGTTACAGAGAAATGGTATAAGTCTATAGAGGATAGGGGAGGCATGACTAAATCAAGCCATGAAAACATTATTTAGCCAAATCTAAATATTTTATCGTATTTTCTGCTATGATAGGCTGACCATCAGTATCGGGATAAATAATTTCCATACCTGTTTAAGATAAAGGAAGTTATATCACCATGTTTTATATCCTCAAAACTTTAGCAAAAGAGATAATATTCTTCCACTTCATAGTGGTTATAAAATCTGTTATTGGTGGACCATCACTATCGAGATAAACAATTTATGCATCAGTTTGGAACAAAGGAAGTAGTATTACCATGTTTTATATCCTCAAAACTTTAGTATTTTAAGTATATACTATCAGGACTAACGCAACCCAATAAGAAACTTGGTTTATTGTTCTGATGATTGTTTTTCACTTTCAGAAAATATCAAAAATGGAACAAAAATCTAACGGTAATAATTTCGCAAAATCCAATCCACAAATCATAGCTTCTCGAACTTTTAGTAACTGGTTAGAAGATGAAAAAATTAGTCTAGCATTTACCACCTACAAAACTTCTAGATTACTTTTGCTAGGAGTTAATCCCCAAGGTGAGTTTTCTGGTTTTGAGCGTTTGTTTAATCGTGCCATGGGACTATATGCTACTTCAGAAAGATTATATATGAGTTCAAAATATCAACTTTGGCAGTTAGATAATATTCTCCAAAAAGAACAATTTTATAATGGTTATGATAAACTTTATGTGCCAAGAATAGCTTATACAACTGGAGATTTAGATATCCATGATGTTGTTGTTGACAAAAATGACAGAATCATTTTTGTTAGTAGCTTATTAAACTGTTTAGCTACAGTTAGTCATAAAAATAGTTGTACTCCCTTATGGAAACCACCTTTTATTTCTAAAGTTATTAATGAAGACCGTTGTCACCTAAATGGTTTAGCAATGGTAGAAGGAAAAGCTACTTATGTTACTGCTGTTAGTCCTTCAGATGTAATTGATGGTTGGCGAGATCAAAGAAAAGATGGTGGTTGTGTAATTGAGATTGCATCAAACGAGATTATTATAAGTGGTTTATCCATGCCTCATTCCCCTAGATTTTATCAAGGAAAGTTGTGGTTATTAAACTCTGGAAAAGGTTTTTTTGGTGTAGTTGACTTAGATACATGTAAGTTTGAACCGATAACTTTTTGCCCTGGTTTTTTGCGAGGTTTAGCCTTTTGGAAAAATTGGGCAATTATGGGATTATCTAAACCAAGGGAGAAGACTTTTTCAGGTTTAGAATTAGATAAAAATTTATTGACTAAAGATGCGAAACCTCGTTGTGGTTTAATGGTAATTGATCTTAATACAGGTGGTATAGTTGAATGGTTACGCCTAGAAGGAGTAATTACAGAATTATACGACGTACAGGTATTACCAAAAGTTCAAAGACCAATGGCTTTGGGATTTCAAACAGATGAAATTAGTCGTCTGTTGACTTTAGATCCTATAGAATTTCTTCTATAAAATAATAAGTAGTTTCCTATTAAAATACAAATTTTTTTTACAAATTCGTAAATAGGGAAACTAATTTGCCAAAATATAAACAGATAAGAAGATAAAAAAACATGAAGGACATCTTATGGTATCAGCTTATATTTTCTGTCTAATTATTGGTGGAGTATTTGTTGCACTTTCGGCATTTGCAGGCCTTGATGGTGTAGACTTCGATCAAGATTTTGAGGCAGACCTAGAAATAATTGACAAAGAAAATAAACAAGGTAACACCTCAATATATCAACCTTCTCGGGGGTTATGGCTACCATTCTTTAGCTTAAAATTTTGGACTTTTGGCAGTTGCTTTTTTGGCTTAACTGGAATTTTATTATATTATCTTTCTGCGAGTCTTTCACCAACAATAATTGCTATTCTTTCTATAATTATTGGCATTTTATGTGGTACAATTATGGCATGGGTGTTACATACCCTAAAACATAGTCAGGTTGATAGCTTGGTGCGCAGTAGTGATTTAGTAGGTCTTTGGGGAACGGTTGAGATTCCTTTTAATAAAAATAGTAAAGGTAAAATACAAGTAAATGTGAAGGGAACTGTGGTAGAATTTATTGCTTTTACTGAAGAAAATAGGGAGTTGACTAAGGGAGAAAAAGTATTTATAGTAGGAGTAGAAAATAATAGGATATGGGTGGTATCAGAAGATTGGCTGGCTAAGTCTTCTGAGGAGAAATCTTAGGATTTTTTTACTAAGGAAAAAATCAGGATGAAAAATCAAATTTTAATGCTAGTCTATATCTCAGTGGCAGTAGGAATATTTGGGGGTATATTAATAGTATTATTGTTGTCTATCTTTCGCCAACGACAAGTTATAAATAGTCTGGTTAGTCCTCAAGATTTGTTGGGTTTACCTTGTACAGTAGAAATTGCATTTGATACTAATAGTAGGGGTAAAGTTAGTCTAAATATTAAGGGGTCTAATCTTGAGCTAATTGCACGTACAGAAGAATCTACCAAATTTTCTAAGGGAGAAAAAGTATTTATTATAGGTATGGAAAATAGCCAGGTATGGGTGGTTTCAAAATTATCTTTTCATTACCATAAATAAACATGAGTAGTTAATCATGCTACATTGTCAAAAATTGATGATTTATTTCACAATAACTTAGTGAGGAAATATAGCTAATGAAAAATATATTTTCAGTGTCAGAAATAGGGAAAATGAAAACTGTAGAAATAGCACAAACTCCTAATCTAATAGACGATAGTCAAACTGATAATTCAACAGGGACAATTTCTACAGCTTTACCCATCGCTATATCCATATTTGGAGCATTAATACTCATCTGGTTTATCAATACATTTATACAAATTTGTAAACCAAATGAAATTCTAATTTTATCTGGCCGGAAACGGCGAATAAAAGAAGGGCAAACAGTGGGATATCGCGTAATCTTTGGAGGCAGAGCAATTCCCATTCCAATTCTGGAAACAACTAAAACAATGGATTTGCGAACAATGCCAGTTCCCGTAGAAGTGAGGAATGCCTACTCCAAAGGAGGTACTCCATTGAATATTCAAGCGATCGCTAATATGAAAGTTTCTAACGACCCGAACGTTGTAGGCAATGCCATAGAAAGATTTCTAGATCGCGACCCCTCAGAAATCACCCGTGTTGCTAGAGAAACCTTAGAAGGAAACCTGCGGGGAGTTGTTGCTACCCTTACTCCAGAACAATTAAATGAAGATCGTCTCCAATTTGCCGAACGCATTGCCGAAGATGTGAGTCGGGACTTAGCTAAATTAGGTCTGCAACTTGACATCCTGAAAATTCAAAGCGTTTCTGATGACGTAGACTACCTCAAATCTATCGGTCGCAAACAAATTGCCATAATTCGCCGAGATGCAGAAATTGCCGAATCTAATGCTCAAGCAGAAGCAGAGCAGCTAGAAGCAGAGTCTAAACGAGAGTCAGAAATTGCCAAAACTCAGGCAGCTACATTAATAGTTCAGAAAAAAAATGAACTTCGCAAAATCAAAGCTGAATTGGAACAGCAAGCGCGTTCGGAAGAAAAACGAACTATAGCAGCAGGCGAAGAAGCTAAAGCGAGAGCAGAACAATTATTGCAAACAGTCCGCGCCGAATTAGAAAGGTTACGTCTAGAAGCAGATGAAGTTTTGCCAGCAGAAGCACAACGGCAAGCTAAAGAGTTACTAGCTAAGGGAAATGCCACTTCACTCTCAGAGAATGCTAAAGCTGAAGCTTTAGTTAACGACATGCTTTCGTTGGTTTGGCAAGAGACTGGTAAGGATGCTGCTGAGTTATTCTACTTACAGCAGATTAGCATGATTTTGCGGGAGTCTGCTAAGATTCCAGGACAAGTGAAACTGGAAAATGTTAATGTTATTGATAGTGGGGATGGTAAGTCGATCGCTAGCTTAATAAATGCCTATCCGGAAATATTCCGTCAGTTCCTCAAAAATGTTAATCAAACTCTTGGCGTTGATGTTACAGGTAATTTCAGCAGTCAGAATGGTAAAAAAGTCGAATTTCTAGAGGTTCAAAAATAGAGTTTTCTTATTTGAAAACTCGCTTCATAAATCCTTTTTCTCAGTATTTTATTATAAGCAGTTTCAATGACAAAAAATTGGTTGTAATGATGTTGTTATTATAGAGATTAAAAATCAATTTTACTTCCTTATCTAAAAAACTGTTGTAAGTTGAGTATATGAGGCGAACTAAAATTTACAGCACTTTTAAGGAGAGTGAGGTACAGTGTAATACTATTCTCTATTCCCTATTACTAAATAAAATTACGGAGTCAAAAAATCATGGAAATAGTATTAGCATTACTCGCAGTTTTCGGAGTAGGTACTGGTGCGGGTATTTTTGTAATTCGAAACCTTTATTACATTTGTCAACCAAGTGAAGTTCTAATTTTTGCTGGTAGTCGTCACCGTGTTGGAGACAGCCAGAAAAAAGTGGGATATCGTTTAGTTAAAGGTGGCAGTAGTGTTCGTGTCCCTCTATTAGAACAAGCTTTTCGCATGGACTTGAGTAATATGATTATTGAACTCAAGGTTAATAATGCTTATTCTAAAGGTGGTATTCCCCTGACAGTGGAAGGTGTGGCAAACATAAAAGTTGCTGGTGAGGAACCTACCATTCATAATGCGATAGAGCGGTTGCTAGGAAAATCTCGTCAGGAAATTGAAAAACTAGCTCAGGAAAATCTAGAAGGAAATTTGCGCGGTGTGTTAGCTTCTCTAACACCGGAACAGGTAAATGAGGATAAAATTGCTTTTGCGAAAAGCTTACTAGAAGAAGCAGAAGACGACTTGGAAAAGTTAGGTTTAATATTAGATACTCTGAAAATTCAGAATATTTCGGATGAAGTGGAATATCTTGATTCTATTGGTCGTAAGCAACAGGCGGAACTTTTACGAGATTCTCGCATTGCTGAAGCTAAAAGTCAGGCAGAATCAATCATACGGGCTGCAGAAAACCAGAAGAATACTTCTCTCAAACAGATTGAAACTGAGATTGAGATGGCTCGTGCAGACGCAGAAAGGCGGATTCAAGATGCGATAACGAAACGGCAAGCTGTGGTAGCTGAGGCCGAAGCAGATATTGGGTCAGAAGTAGCACGAACTCAGGCTGAGGTAGCAGTACAGAAGGAGCGGATCAAACAAGTGCAACAAAGGTTACAGGCGGATGTAGTTGCTCCCGCAGAAGCTGAGTGTAAGCGAGCGATAGCTCAGGCGAAGGGAGATGCTGCTGCTATTGTGGAACCAGGAAAGGCACAAGCTGAGGGCATTCGCAAATTGGCGGAATCTTGGAAAGCTGCTGGTGCAAATGCCCGAGATGTTTTTCTGTATCAGAAGTTGGAAGAGTTGTTAAAGATTATAGTGTCTACTGTGCCCGAGGTGGAGGTAGATAATGTGACTGTGATTAATGCTCAAGGTGGGAGCAATGCTACAAAAATGGCTGCTTTCTTTGAGGAGTTAAAGCAAACTGCTGGCATTGATGTAGCTGCTACCCTGGAAAGTCTGACAGCAGGAACGGATATAGCTGAAGTTAGTAGTCAGAAGTTAACTGAAGTCAGAAATCAGTAATCAGAAGTTAAATTATGTAGTCAGTAGTCAGTAAGGAATGATGGGTAACTTACGTTTGGCTAAATCAAGTATTTATGCTCAATATTTTTCTGAGAATTTGACTCGTGAGAAAGGTCAATGAAGATAATTTATACAGTATAAATACTTGCCAAACTACCAATTATATGCTAATTGTAATGCTACAATTTGAAGTACTAAATGTGATCTCAAATTAGTGTCCCAAGCAAAGACTGTAATACAGGAATGGTTAAACCAGGTAGCATTAGAACTGAAACCAGAAAAGACCAAAATTGCCCATACCTTGGAAGAATATGAAGGTAATAAACCCAGATTTGACTTCCTACATTGCCACGATACTAAAACTGTCTGAGATCAAAAGACATATCCAGAACCAAAGTTACAGGACTGAACTGAGAATTATTGATAGGTTGAGGATATGTTGATATTGAGGTAGGGATGTACATAAGGCAAAGAACGTTCAAGAAAGGAGCCATGTGAGGTAAAAGTCTCACCCACGGTTCTGAAGACGAGTCGGGTAAGTTAACTTACCTGGCTTAGTTTACCAATCTAAAAAGCTTTCCAGGATTTCATGATCTTTCTCGTCGATAATGACCAAGTTTTTGTTTTGAGGATAAGCCCAGCGGGGTAAATAGGCAATACTAAATCCTGCTTCCTTTTCTTCTTCAAGGGGTTCTTTTCTAAGGGCATCCCATAACACTAAACTCGGTTTTTACAAAGCAGTTGGAATATGAGAAGGCCCTGTGGGGATAATCAGGTTTCTAGCTTTTCAACCATACTGAACCAGTGAGGAAATTTATAGCCCATGACAAATACTGAAATCGTTAAAAACGTACACAATGCCAACCATAAAATATGGATATTATGG
>JAKQYF010000021.1 GCA_023356535.1 Trichodesmium sp. MAG_R03
ATGAACGGCGAAACCTGAAAAATTTATCTAGTATCAGGAGCCGTATGAGTTGGAAACTCTCATGTACGGTTCTGAAGGAGAGGTGAGGAGGCGAAATCCTCCCATCGACTCTATCAAAAGTATTTTCAGGAGCACGGGAATAGGTATGGACGTAAAGCTTAGGGACATGAACGCATTTTTGTTATGCAACGTCCCTACAGAGGAACAGGGAAGGTATAGATGAGGTAGTCAGATATACTTGTCCCTTGATTTTTATGCCATGGGAGTGCCCGAAATCCTAACTTTTTCAGCCTTTTACCAGAGAACTTCTGGTGCTTTTTGCTGACTAAATAAGACTACAGCCTTTATATGTCAATGCTTTTAAATTAATCAGCAAGCCAGAGTTAGGGACGTTCCATGCAACGTTCCCTACTTCTCATCCTAGGAGATGTTAGAGGTGGGTTTCCTAATCCTGAAAAAGACTTTTTTAGCAAGTCCTAAATATGTTGTAAGAATTCAAAAAATAGAAATAAACTCTGAAACTTTTACCCATTGCCTATTGCCTTGAAATTTATTCCCAAAACGCAGTTTAGATTGTTGACACAAATAAAATAGGATTGCTATAAATTATGGACAATCAAAAAGAAATCCTAAATTGACATCCTCCCCGGCCTAAAGGCACTGGGTAACAACCGAGCCCTAGCCCCTCGGCGGGTTGACATTTAACAAGCTGCTGCTACTTTGGCAGTAGTCTAGCTGCTGGCCTCAATGTCCGTTTTTTGTCTCGGTATGCCCACCCGCGACTAATATATTTCTTGTGAACTAAAAAGCAAGAAGGACTAAGCCTGTGAAAAAAAATCAACTAAAAAGTCCCCCGCTTATGGGCGAGGCTTTAAACCCAATTTTTCGGTAAAATTGTTTTTTTAGATAGAATCTTGGGAAATGTCATTTTCTTCAACTAAGTCCACTCTCTGCAATTTTGCTCCTAACTTTTGCAATTTAACTTCTAGTTGTTCGTAGCCTCGATTAAGGTGTTGTAGACCCTGAAATATTGTTTCCCCTTCTGCTGCTAGGGCTGCTAATATCAGGGCAGCAGAAGCTCTAAGGTCACTACCAATGACTGGAGCAGCGGATAACTTAGGTACACCTTGGACAATAGCATTATTTCCTTTTACCCTAATATTAGCACCCATTCTATTTAGTTCTGAAACATGACGCATACGATTTTCAAATACTGTTTCTGTAATATAACTGCTGCCAGAGCAGATGCTTAACAAAGCCATAAATGGAGCCTGCATATCTGTAGGAAAACCAGGGTATGGTTGAGTTTCAATATCAGTAGATTTCAGGATTTTACTAGGTAAAATGTGTAAGCTATCAGATGTTTCCTGTATGATTTTTACTCCTACTGACTGAAGTTTAGAAATAACCGCACTCAAATGTTTAGGCACTACTGGCGAAATACTTATGTCTGAATTAGTAATCGCGCCAGCTATTAAAAATGTACCAGCTTCTATTCTATCAGGAATAATAGTATAATCTACTGAGTGTAGTTTCGGTACACCAGATATTACTATAGTTTTTGTACCTGCACCAAAAATATTAGCCCCCATAGCTATACATAGATTAGCCAAGTCTTCTACTTCTGGTTCTTGAGCAGCATTTTCAATGATTGTTTCTCCTTCAGCTAAGGTAGCTGCCATCATTAAAGTTTCAGTGGCTCCTACACTAGGATAGTCAAGATAAATTTTTGCCCCTCGTAACTTTTTTTTACTGCTACTGATATAAGCATTAACCATACCATGTTCAATATGAACTTCTGCTCCTAGAGCTTGCAAACCTTTAACATGAAGGTCAACAGGTCTAGCACCAATAGCACATCCACCAGGTAGTGGTATCCGAGCCACTCCTAGTCTGGCCAAAATAGGACCTATAGCAAAAAAGCTAGCACGCAATTGTCTAACTAATTCATAAGGAGCTTCAGAGTTATTAATAATACTTGCATCTATATCTAAAGTAAAAGTATTGGTATTATGTTTGATTTTTGCTCCCAATGCAGATAAAACTTGCCCCATTATGTTAATATCTGCTAGACATGGGACTTGACGCAAACGACACACACCTGAAGAAAGTAGTGTTGCTGCCATTGCAGGGAGTGCTGAATTTTTAGCACCACCAATATTAATGTTTCCTTGTAAACAAGAAGGGCCCAAAATTTTCAGTGTTGACTGATTGACAGGGGATGATTCGGGATTATCGCTTTCCACTATTGAATGTAATTGTTGATTGATGGTTCTATCCTTCCTCAATGGCATAAGTTATTGATTTTAATTTTTGCTATTGATTGTACTGGAAAGTCAGCAAATGTCTAGGGGTTGACAAATTCTTTTTCTTAATCTACATTCCTATGAAAATTTAGATATAGCAATCCTAGATTTATTTGTGTTAAACATATTGCTGCTTTTTGGGAATAGGTTTGGAAGCAATAGACAATGGGCAAAAGTTTCATAGTTGATTTCTACTTTTTGATTAGGATTGCTAAAATTGTAAGGATTGAATATTCTAGACCACTACCTATCTATTTGCTCGATCGTTTAATTGATTTTGAGTTAGATTAAATTCAGAGTTATTTGATGCTTGGGATTAAATTAGGATTAAGTATAGATTTGGAGGACTTGGAAGACAGGAGCAATTACCATGTTTCAAGGTTATGGAAAAAGCAAAGAGCTAAAATTAGCAAAGTTCAAAGAAAAGTAGCTAATCAAATCAAAGACAAGATTGGACAAATAAAGTAGCAGCACAAATAAGTAGCGCAGGGTAGTTCATAATAATTTTTTCGCACACAAGTGGAGATCGTCAATGAAAATAGGTATTCCAAAAGAAATTAAGGATCAGGAGTTTCGTGTTGGATTAACTCCTGCAAGTGTTAGGGTCTGTACTGAAGCAGATAACCAGGTTTTTATAGAGACAGAAGCTGGTTTGGGTGCAGGTTTTAGTGATCATGATTATCTTCAAGCCGGCGGGCATATCTTATCAGATACTAGAGAGGTTTGGAATTGTGAAATGATAGTTAAGGTTAAGGAACCTTTACCATCAGAATATCAGTTTCTCAAATCAGGAAAAATACTATTTACTTATTTACATTTGGCTGCGGATCAGAAGTTAACTGAAAGGTTAATTGAAAGTGGTGTGATGGCGATCGCCTATGAAACGGTAGAGCTATCTCACCACAGGCTACCTTTGTTAACTCCTATGAGTATAATAGCTGGACGTTTATCTGTGCAATTTGGGGCCAGATTTTTAGAAAGGCAACAAGGTGGTAGAGGTGTTCTATTGGGTGGAGTTCCTGGTGTTACCCCTGGTAAGGTTGTAATTCTGGGAGGAGGAATAGTTGGTACAGAGGCAGCTAAAATTGCTGTGGGCTTGGGTGCAAGAGTCCAAATTTTGGATATTAATTTGGAAAGGTTGGCTTATTTAGAGACTCTATTTGGCTCAAGGGTAGAGTTACTATATAGTAGTTCTTCTGCTATAGAAGCAGTAGTAGCAGATTGTGATTTACTTGTAGGGGCAGTTTTAGTTCCTGGTCGTCGTTCTCCAGTGTTAGTTCCTAAACATTTGGTGGAGCAGATGCGTTCTGGATCTGTAATTATTGATGTGGCTGTGGATCAAGGTGGTTGTGTGGAAACTCTATGTCCTACTTCTCATACAAGTCCTACCTATGTCGAATTAGGTGTCCTACATTATGGAGTACCTAATATGCCAGGAGCAGTTCCCTGGACAGCTACTCAAGCTTTGAATAATAGCACTTTGCCTTATGTATTACAGTTAGCTAACTATGGTAGTAAAGCTTTAGAAATGAATCCGGCTTTAGCTAAGGGATTGAATGTTAAAGACCATGTTTTGGTTCATCCTGCTGTCCGAGAAGTATTTCCTGATTTAAGTAATAAAAACTCACTCTGAAGAGGAGTAATAGTTTACCAAAAACCTTAATAAACCTTTTCAAAGCTCCTAATATGTCATTATGTAACTTTAAAAAAGTTTGTCGAAAGATCCATCAATTCTTTGACAAAAAATATTAAGTCAAGTATAATAACATGTGGCTAGTAACTTGTTTAACAAGGGAACACTCTCGCCTGGCCAAAAACTAAAATTTATCTTTGGATAAATGGTTGTAAGTTAAGGGACGTTAAATAATGGACAGTGAGACGCCACAGCGCAGATTAGAGTAAGCTTATAGCTTCCAAGCTTTTAAAACTATGGGTCCTGTTGTTTGACAACCAGACAATGTCGGCAACAGCCATTGCTTTAACTGGCAATGCTATACAGCACTCAAGGTGCATAGCTTTGAAGAGGTTAAATGTTACACTAAGTGTGGCTATTTAAGTTTTTTTATGGATGGTCAAATCTTCGATTTCCCAAAACTTTTTCAGTACGAAATTTTACTACAACTTTCTGATTGATTCAGCAAACCCTAATTTAGGTAAAGTTGAAAGAATGGGAAATTACAAAGACAATATAGAACAATCTTAGTTTTACTTATAAAAAAAACATTGTAATTGAGAAATTTGAATGGATAAGCAAAAATAAAAAGCTGTCACTTAGCGGAACTGGCGGAATTGGTAGACGCGCTAGATTCAGGTTCTAGTGTTCGCAAGGACTTCCGGGTTCAAGTCCCGGGTTCCGCATTATCTTTAAATCTTTGACTATAATATTTGGAAAACTATAGACCTAAAAAACAAACATAAATACCTAAATAAAGTTTAGTTCAGATAATAATTATGGTTTACTAAAAAAAGTCTTTTGTTTGGTAAAGGTAGAAGTCAGGAGTTAGATAGGGTATCCGTTGGATTGGCAACATACAGAAAAAATGGGAATTATAAAGAAGGTAGTCGGATATATTTGTCCCTTGATTGTTTTGTCATTTGATGTCCAAAAGATTCACTTGTATGAGCTTTTTGGATATCAAAGCAGATACTTTTTTCGTTCTAAAAAGGCACTTGCCTTTATATATCGATGGTTTGAGAGTTAATCACCAAGTCCTGGGCAAACGTATCTAATTTGCTGATTACTATATATAAGGAATAAAAGATCAATAGTGCTGACCAGTTTACAAAATCCTTTGGTAAAGCAAATACGCCAAATTCACCAATCAAAAGGGAGGCGGGAACAGCAATTATTTCTAGTTGAAGGAACTCATCTTCTGGAAGAAGCTTGCAAGAGAAATTATCCTCTTATCACTGTCTGCTGTACACCTGAATGGCAAGAAAAACATAAATTTTTGTGTGAATTGATATCCCAAAAAGCTCAAAGGATAGAATTGGTAAGTGCTAGGATTATTCAATCTCTTGCTACTACAGTTAATCCTGATGGAATAGTGGCTATAGCACCACAGCAACAGACAAATTTTATGAAGATTACGACCTTGGGAGTTGCTTTAGATAAAATACAAGACCCTGGTAATTTGGGAACTATAATTAGGACAGCTGTAGCAACAAATATAGATGGTTTATTTGTGAGTAGAGATAGTGTAGACTTATATCATCCTAAAGTAGTTCGGGCGTCAGCCGGGGAATGGTTTAATTTACAGAAGGCAATATCTGAAGACTTAAAGGATAAGGTATTACAATTACAAAGTAAAGGTCTACAAGTTTTAGCGACAGTTCCAAGTTCAACTATCAACTACTGGGAAATAGATTTACGAAAACCTACATTAATAGTTGTAGGAAATGAAGGTTCTGGTGTTTCAACAGATTTAATTAATTTGGCTGATTATTCTGTCAAAATTCCTTTGAGCAATGGAGTAGAATCTTTAAATGTTGCTATAAGTACAGCTATAATTTTGTATGAGGTTCAACGTCAACGTCAAAATTAATTAAAGTAGTTTCTATTTATTTTTTTATTCAGAGCTAGATAATGGTGGGTATTTTTTATTTGTCTCAATATATTCATCTATGTCAGCGATCGCTTCTTCTAAATCTGATAAATTAAATTCTTCATCAGACTCATTTTCTTTTAATTTTTTCTGGGTATTTGCAAGTTCTGAATTATCCTCTTCAGTTGGAGTTTCTTGGAGAGCAGTATCAAGTTGTTTCTCAAAGTTGTTCATAAATATTTTTGCTCTTCTATTGCGAATATATATTTCTTTTTTATCCATACTAATTATCCCCTCAATATATTTAAGTTAAAAGTTAAACTGACAACCAATCAGTTGACTTGGATAAAGACAGTAAAAGTAAAATATACTTTGTTTATTACTCTGATTATTGTTTTTTAAGGCACGAAGTTTTCTATTCTCAACTGGTTTATGCTTGAAAAGACTTTCCCACTTTTTGGAGAGGTCTATTGTATTATAAAGTAAAGGAGTTTTAAAAGTGGGTTATATAGTAGATTGTATAGTTAATCACGACTAAAAAAATGACTATACCCTTCCTTACAAGTTAATCTCTAGGGAGATAGGCTAAAGAAGTCAAAAAAAATCCTAAGAATCATGTTTAGCTACATCTGGAAAAACTCCCTACTCTATATATAGCAGTCCTATTTTATTTGTGTCCAAAATCTTACCACTTTTTGGTATGGGGGTTTGGTGAGAGTGTTCAATGGGTAAGAGTTTCAAAGTTTATTTCTAATTTTTGAATTATCAGAACCGATTTAGGATTGCTATAGTTTTTGCAAACACACCGAGAACTTTTAGAAAACAGAGATGACTCAAGAATTTGATTACGACTTAATAATTATCGGCGCTGGTGTCGGTGGACATGGTGCAGCATTACACGCTATCACTTGTGGCCTAAAAACGGCTATTGTAGAAGTAGCAGAAATGGGTGGGACTTGTATTAATCGAGGTTGTATACCATCTAAGGCTCTTCTGGCAGCATCTGGTAAAGTTAGAGAGTTACGAAATACTCACCACTTAAAAACTCTGGGAATTCAATTAGATAATGTTTCTTATGACAGAGAGGTAATTGCTTCTCATGCTAGTAACATTGTTAGTAAGATAAGAGGTGACATGACCAAAAGCCTTAAACGTTTAGGTATAGATACGATTATAGGTTGGGGTCAGGTAGCAGGAAAGCAAAAGGTTACGGTTAAGACCGAAAAGGGAGAAGAAAATTTTACTGCCAAAGATATTATTCTGGCTCCTGGGTCAGTACCTTTTGTTCCTCCTGGAATAGAATTGGATGGTAAGACGGTTTTTACCAGCGATGATGCTCTTAAACTAGATTGGTTACCACCTTGGGTTGCAATTGTTGGTAGTGGTTATATCGGACTAGAATTTTCTGATATTTACACTGCCCTTGGTTCTGAAATTACAATGATTGAGGCATTAGAGCGATTAATGCCTACTTTTGATCCAGATATAGCTAAGATTGCACAAAGAGTTCTAATTCACTCAAGAGATATTGAGACGAAAGTTGGAAAGTTGGCTATGAAGGTAGTTCCTGGCTCTCCAGTAATTATTGAACTGGCTGATGCTAAGACTAAAGAAGTAGAAGAAGTTCTAGAAGTTGATGCTTGTCTAGTTGCCACAGGTCGTATTCCCTATACAAAAGACTTGGGACTGGATTCTGTAGCAGTAGAAACTGGTAGCAAAGGCTTTATACCAGTAAATAGTAAAATGGCAGTTTTGTCAAGTGGTGAACCAGTTGCTAATTTATGGGCCATTGGTGATGCGACAGGAAAAATGATGTTGGCTCATGCAGCATCTGCCCAAGGAATAACGGTGGTGGAAAATATCTGTGGTCGTTATCGGGAACCAGATTATCTTAGTATTCCGGCGGCAGCTTTTACTCATCCAGAAATTAGCTATGTTGGTATGACAGAACCAGCTGCGAAAGATTTAGGCCAAGAACAAGATTTTGAAGTTGCAAGTGTCAGAACTTATTTTAAGGGTAATTCCAAGGCGATCGCTGAAGATGAAACAGATGGTATTGCTAAAATAATTTATCGTCAAGATACAGGAGAATTACTAGGGGTACATATTATTGGTCTTCATGCCTCTGACTTAATTCAAGAGGCAGCCAATGCTATAGCTAAAAAGCAATCTGTTAATGAGTTATCTTTTAATGTGCATACTCATCCTACTTTATCAGAAGTTTTGGATGAAGCATTTAAACGAGCTACTGTTCACTAGTTATTCACCTTAAGGAAATTAGTATAATGGTAGATTGAATAAAATTCAATCCTATTTTATCCCCAAAAATATGAGGCTAAAATAAAATCAAAAATTACACAGAATAAATTTTCAGCTTGTTTCATATTAGTGATGTACACCCGTTGCGGGCAAGATGCCCGCACTACGAAATTCAATTGTATAAATGGGTGAATAACGGTATGAAGTTTCAAATACTCAAAATATTTTAGAAGAGATTGTTATCAAGAAAAAGAGGTAGATTATCTCAGTGAATAATAACCTTATAATACAGCTAAACTATATATTAATTTTGAGAAAATTGGTAGGTTGAATAATCTCAAGATTACCAAATATTGAAAAAGCTGAGAGTTGTTAAGTAAATCTCATTAAAACGTAGTAATTAATTTATCTAAAATAAATGCAAATTCGTCGCCGTCCACCAAACCCAGCCGTAGAAATGGGTAATTTACGCTATGAAGTTTCTGTACCAGATTCAAAGGCTCAAAATATTCTAGAGGAAATAGTTTGGCATAAAGAGAAAGAGGTAGATTATTTCCGTTACAAAGAACCTTTAATTGAGCTAAGAAAAAAGATTAATTCAATGCCTCCTCCTCTAGATTTTTTGACTACATTGTCAGGGGGAAAAACTCAGCCTGCTATAATAGCTGAAGTTAAAAAAGCTTCTCCTAGTAAAGGAATAATCAGACAAAATTTTGAACCAGTTGCTATTGCTAAGTTATATCAGGAAAATGGTGCAACTTGTATCTCAGTTTTAACAGATAAAAAGTTCTTTCAAGGTAGTTTTGAAAATTTGGCAAATATTAGGGCAAATGTTGATTTGCCATTACTTTGCAAAGACTTCTTAATTTATCCATATCAAATCTACTTTGCTCGTTTATATGGAGCTGATGCTGTACTACTAATAGCAGCAATTTTATCAGACCAAGACTTAAAGTATTTTATAAAAATAGTTAATTATTTAGGGATGACAGCTTTAGTTGAAGTTCATACTCTGAAAGAATTAGATCGGGTATTAGCAATAGAAGGGGTTAAGTTAATTGGTATAAATAATCGCAACCTAGGAGATTTTTCAGTAGATTTACAAACAACTTTTCAACTGATGGAAGCTAGGAATAAAGAATTACAAAAACTCGGTATCTTAGTGGTAAGTGAATCTGGAATACATACTTCTGAAGATATTAATTTTGTTAGAAATGCTGGTATTAATGCTGTTTTAATAGGTGAATCTCTAATCAAAAAACCAAATCCAGGCAAAGCATTACTGCAGCTATTTACTGAGAAGGAAAGTTGAGAGCAATGTCTCTTTTGATATCTAGAATATGTTGTAAAAGTATTTTTACTTGCTTCTCCCCAAAGAAGATTTTTGTGACTAGCTAGGAAAAATTGAGGTAAAATATATTTATGCTGTTGTCCAAAATTAATCCCAGTCTCTGTGACTTTAACTTGGGGAGCTGTAAATTACTAAGCACAATGAGAGATAAAACTATGGAGAAAATACCAATCCCCTCTCGTATTCATTATGAACTACTACTTCAATTATTAGAAAAAAAGACAATTATGGCAGTAGATTATAATACAAAGGAGTCCCAAAAAGTTCAAGAAATTATTGTGACTGTGAGGAAAGCTTTAGCACTACAAAAACAGTTAGAAGAATGCTGCAAACAAGCAAACTTACCAATAGAATATTACTGGTCTCTCAATGAAAATCAAAAATATTAAGGAAAGATAAAATACTAAAATTTCAAACTTCACTAATCAACTTCACTAATATTAGGAATGAGGATTTTATTATCTAAACAAGTAAAATTGACTAAACTCCATATCATTTGAGTTATTTCAAAAAAAATTTGGACTTTATTTAATTCTTATTCCTTAAAGAAAAAGTAAGCTTTTTCTGTGACACGCTTCTGTATAAATAAACATAGATACCCATTAACTTAAACATAACGAAGGAAAAAAAATGGATGATAAATTGATGTTAATGATTCCTGGGCCAACTCTAGTACCAGAAACAGCATTGCTAGCGATGGCTCAACATCCAATAGGCCATAGAAGTGGTGACTTTTCCAAGATTATGGCAGAGGTGATAGAAAACCTTAAATGGTTACATCAAACCAAAAATGATGTACTAATTTTAGCATCTAGTGGGACTGGAGCTATGGAAGCAGGTATCATTAATTTCCTTAGCCCTGGCGATCGTATACTATGTGGATGTAATGGTAAATTTGGTGATCGCTGGGCAGAAGTTGCGACAGCTTATGGTCTCCAAGTTGAGAAAATTACAGCAGAGTGGGGCCAAGCTCTAGACACAGAAAAATTTCGTCAGCACTTAGAAGCAGATCAAGACAAGCAAATTAAAGCAGTCATTTTTACCCATAGCGAAACTTCTACAGGTGTTTTGAATGATTTAGAAACTATTAATGGTTATGTTAAAGCTCATGGTCAAGCTTTGATTATTGTAGATGCTGTCACTAGTCTTGGCGCAGTTAGTATTCCAGTGGATGAGTTAGGCCTGGATATTGTTGCTTCTGGTTCTCAAAAAGGTTACATGATACCTCCGGGTTTAGCTTTTGTGGCAGTGGGAGCTAAAGCTTGGAGTGCTTATGAAATTGCTAAGTTACCACGTTACTATCTGGACTTAGGTAAGTATCGTAAAGATGCAGCTAAAAACACTACACCCTTTACCCCTCCAGTTAATCTATTCTTTGCTTTGCAAGCTACACTTAGAATAATGCAAGGCGAAGGATTAGAAAATATTTTTGCTCGACATGATCGTTTAAAGACTGCAACTCGTACAGCAATTAAGGCTTTAGGGTTGCCGTTGCTGGGTCCAGATACAGTAGCTAGTCCTGCTGTTACAGCAGTTGCTCCACCACCGGAAGTAGAGGCAGAAAAATTGCGGGCTATTATGAAAAAACGTTTTGATATTGCTTTAGCTGGTGGACAAGACCACTTGAAAGGGAAAATTTTCCGCATTGGACATTTGGGTTTTGTATGCGAAAGAGACATTCTGAGCACGATCGCTGCCTTAGAAGTTGCTTTGATAGATTTGGGATATGAATCTTTTACTCCAGGAGCAGGTTTAGCTGCTGCTTCTAGAGTTTTAGTTAAATCATAATTAAATTGGTAGTTTAGTAGAATTGTTGGAAATTAAGCAAAAAAAAATGGCTAAAACTCTTATCAATTTAGGTTTATAGTGTCTTTGGGCCCAAAAAACTGAAAACATTATAGAGTAAGCTTTTGAGCATTTTAAATTTTGATTTCCAAACAACTTAAGTAGTTATAGCAATCCTAAATTTCTTGTGATAATGTTTATAACAGTTAATCTTAACTGAAACCTTCGAAATTCTGACTCCTGACTCCTGAGTCCTCACTAGGATCAAAATATTACAACTTAAATAGGATTGCTATAGTGGTAAATTGTGAAGATATAGTGCTTTCCGTTGTTATGAGGTACACCCACCGAGGTAAGATACCCGCGCTACATAATTTTCGCCATTTACACTGTACATCATTTGCCCGAAATCTGCTGTATCAGAGAAATGTGGGTTTAAATTAATACTTCTCACCACTAAGGGAACATAATCTGCTGGTAAATGGTTGATTCTATCTCAATCTTAATTTCTTAATGACTATTCTTTAATCCATTCAACAATAGCTGATGGTTAATATCTGATGTAGCAATCTTAAATTATTATGTAAAATTACATGCTTTCTTAAACAATAGAACTCTAGCTCCTATTGATTATGCCTTAAAACATTCCATTTCTCTGAGAAATCAGATAGGATTGCTATAGCTGAAACTTGCTTTAGTTAAATTCATAAGTGTTTTGTAGCCAATCAAATATTTTGTCTAACTGTTCTAAAGTAACTAAACCGTATTGCCATAAAATCATCAATAAAGCATTAGAGTCTGGTTGAGCACATGGTAATTCTGAAGTAATACTAGATCGTTCAGCAATTGCTATATAAGCTGAAGAAATCGATAATTCATTTTGCATAAAATTGATAAAGCGAGTATAGTTTGTTGATGTCATAATTTATATTCACCTCCTTTTTTTTCATAAAACATTTTTTGTATAACTTTTATTCTTGATTAAGATATATATGTTATAGCAATTCCTCAAAATAATGCTATACTTTCGAAATAATTATTTTATTAAGTAATAATAAAGTAACTTTTTCAAATTCTCCTCTAACACTTCTGGCCTCAGCAGAAGTACCTGGCCTTCACAATAAAGCTTATGTCTAAACCGGATTTAGTATTACCTATCAAAATAAAAAGATAGCTGTAGCTTCCTTGGGTTTTGATCTACATAAGTCACCTTTGCTATTCCGCAAAATTAGGCAGAGTTTGCTGAAAAAGTCTTTTTCAGGTAGTAGGGGACCCACCCCTGACCTCTCCCAGGAGGAAAAGTAGGGAGGTTGCATAACAAAAATGCGTTCATATCGCGTAGCTAAACATCCCTACATTCAACAAAAAGCTAGGGGGATGACAAGCTGACTGTAATACCAATTACCACCAATTACCATAAACTTTGCTATACTTGGATTTTATATTTCTAATATTATTTGTTCGAGCAAATGCTCGATATCATGGTAACTTCGGTCATGAAAGAAAGTTATTTTTGCAACCTTGCAAGTATAGCAGGACTTTTGAGAATTAGCATAAATCCTACTTAAATAATGGTTTAAGGCAATTGTTATAATGTTAAATAATATTTAATTATTGACATATACCCTCTTAACATTTATCTAATTATTAAATAATTTTTAATTTACTTACAGTTGAAAGAACCTGGTCGAGAAGATAGAAGACATAGCAATTTTTGGGGAGGTATTTAAGGTGAATTGTGGGTCATAGCTTGGGAATATTTAGTCGATATTGTCCAAGGTATGATGAATCTCTCATCAGAGGAAAAACTCTATTATCAAAGGGGATTAAAAGTTATGTCTACGTTATTAGATTAAGTAGGGCTTGCTGAAAAAGTCTTTTTCAGGAGTAGGAAACCCACCCTTAACATCTCCCAGGACGATAAGTAGGGACGTTGCATAACAAAAATGTGAATTGGTTTTAAGTTGAACACTAAATCAACTTTATGTATGACTGTAGTAACCGCGATCACGTCAGGGGAAGGTCCTTCTATCGCGGTTACTACACCCTCACTAATAATGATTATTATTTTGACTATTGAGGGCAATTTTCAATAGTTACTTTAATCGTTTAAACCATTGTTAGTAAGGTTTTTGAGGCGCTTGTCACCCTGTGAGGACTGAGCCACAAATTCTTGCTCAATTTCTTCTAAAGCTTTAAGTTCTCTAAGATGATAGGCATTACACAAAGCGTGATTAACATCTTGAAGTTGATAATAGGGCTTCGGAGTGATAATGGACTACAAACCCCTGCCAAATTAGCAGAAGCCTGTGAGATGTCAACCCGCCGAGGGGCTAAGGCTTGGTATAAAACCCAGTGCCTTTAGGCCGGGGAGGAAGTCAATGATACACTAACCCCTATTCCCTATTTAATATCAATTGCTAAAATTATCTAATTTTTAGTAACTATTATCTGATCTCCTACCTTCAAATCTAATTCCATGATACGTCCTCCGCGCAGTTCAATAACTTGATCGACTTGCACACCAGATCGATATACAGAGCAAGGATCGGCTAAACAAGGAGGAACATCAAGAGCGATCGCCTTAACTATACCAAGTCGAATGAATATCATATCAAGAGATATTTTGCAATTTTTCATCCAGAAGTTAACCTTCCGAGGTGGGTCAAAAGAGAATAGCATTCCCTGATCGTCAGGTAATTCTGTTCTGTACATCAAGCCCATTGCTTGCTCTTTGGGAGTTTTCGCCACCTCCAAATGAATGACTTGACCAGATATTTGAGCTTGAGCTGTAATTGGCAATACTTGGCCTTTCTGAGATACCTGATAAGTTGATAAGTGTTGAGCTTGTGCTTGAATACTAATAGCGTCTGAAATTTTAACAAAAGTTATTTGTAGGGAACAGCCAATCAAAAACAGAATTATTCCAGACTTAAATAGACGCAATTTACTACTCATAACAATATCTCACATTTTAGGACAGCAGGGCTTAAGTATTACCGTTTTGTATATAGTAAGTTGGCGTTAAATTTTGTCGTTATGTAACAAAATACAAAGACGCTTCAAATCAAAGGTTTGCGAGAGCTTGGATTTAGTATACAAACCTTCATATAGCCAAGCATGTTCATGCCTACCTACTTAGTGTATTCTTGGTAATTATTTTAGAGATTAGATTGACATGACAATTAAGTTAAGTTGGCACTAGAATATTTCACTATGTAACAAAATGTAAAGAGTCATCAAATCAACGGTTTGAGCTAGCTTGGAGTTAGTATATAGACCATTATGTAGCCAAACTTTTTGATGCCTACCTACTTATTACCTTTGTGTAAGTCCTGAACAACTTATAGCAATATCATTAACTTAAACAACATTTGTAAAAGTAATCTATCAAGCTTGAAAACCAAGATTTTAAGGTATGTGTAGTCTGAATTTAGGGAATTGGCATTGCTGATAGTTATACTTATAGTTATATATATTTTATGCCTGCTAGTGTAATTGTACACGGGGATGAACAATGCTTAGCAAAATAGTAATACCGTTTCTCGAAATTAATGCTACCCTTGGAAATTAGTAAAAATCACATTAGTTAATAATAAAATTGCGTCAATAAATAGTATCTAGAAATAGAAAATCGAAGTATAGCAAAGTTTTTGAGAATTGGCATAAGATATTGCCACTAATGTTTCCCTTGACAAAATCATTGTAATTGAAAGCTATTACAATGCACCACAGGCATATATAGCTCTAAGTTTCTCTCAAAACATAGCCAATACCACGGACAGTCTGAATTAATCTCTTCTCACCTTCTTTCTCAATTTTCAGGCGTAAGTATCTAATATAAACCTCAATCACATTAGACTCACCTAAAAAATTATAACCCCAAACATTTTCCAAAATCTGTTCACGACTCAATACTTCACGAGGATGCTCCATTAGAAACTTTAACAGTTCAAATTCTTTCATCGTTAACTCAATAATACGACCATGACAAAAGACCCGCCGACTGGCAAAGTCCAAAATCAAATTTCCAAATATCATCTGGTTTTTGTCTGATATATTAGGTTGCAAATAAAATCTGATTAATTCTAAAAAGTTATCACTTCGATAAGGCTTAAGAAAATAATCATCAGCTCCAGACTCTAGACAAGCAACTCGATCTTCTACCTGAGCACGAGCCATCAAAAGTAACAGGGGCTTATTGTTGCCCATTTCCCTCAGATTCCTGCATAATGACAGTCCAGATTCACCAGCTAACACTCGGTCAATCACAATTAAAGCAGGTTGAAGATCCATAGCTCTATGAAAACCTACACTAGAGTTATGAGCAACAATTGGATTATAGCCTGACTCTTTTAAGTCTAGACTCACATATTCGGCTAGAATTTCATCAGTCTCTATTATTAAGATAGAAAGATTTTGGTAAACAGTTAGGGTACTCATACTAAGACTCACTTAACATTAGATTTATATGACTTAATATAATCCTAATTTTTCTAATAAATCGGAGTTGGAGTTAGTCTAGTATTGAGAATTATTACAAAAAATCAGAACAAGGTGTTGTTAGACCAATAATAAAAACTAGCAAACAGCCTAAAAACCAGCAAACAGCCTATTAAGATACTATCTTGACACAAAAAAATCAGGTTAAATAGTAATTGTAGGGCATGGCATAACTCCGCAGTCCACAAGTTCCACTTAGCATTTCACTATCCTAACAGAATAGCTACCTCTTGATTTTAGAAGTCTCCCCTATAATACCTCAAAGAGTTACAGCGTCAGGAAAATGTTATGGCAGTTCCACAGAAGTGGGCTTGGCAATATGTGGTAGTCCCCATCCTAATTTCTCTCGGAGAATATGAAAAAACTCCGGTGGTTTAAGTCGAATAAAACGTGCTTTATACTTTGATTGTTTGACTCGTACCCTATCTTCTGGCAGAACATAAAATCCTCCATTACCATCTACAACCATCATTAGACGATTTGGACTTGCTGGAAAAACAGTTATAGGTTCAGTATCAGCAAAAACCAGAGCGCGGGATGCAAGAGAATGTGGACAAATAGGAGATAGCTCTAAAACTGGAATTCCTGGAGTAATAACAGGACCACCTGCGGATAAAGAATAAGCAGTAGAACCAGTGGGAGTAGATATAATAATACCGTCAGCAGCAATATCTATAGGAGCATGCCTACCAATTTTAATTTCAAAATGGCACATACAAGTCATCGGTTCCCGATGCAAAACCATTTCGTTTAAACATAGAGCTTCCCAAGATAACTCATCATTTCGGAAAAGGTGTACTTCTAGCATAGTTCGTTCCTCTATTTCATAGTTTCCTGCTAGAATCTGTTTAAGAGCTGGGTATAAATGATTGACAAAAGTTTCAGTCAAGAAACCCATGTGACCTGTATTGACAGTTAATAATGGAATATGTGAGGGTGCAACTTGACGAAATGCGGCCAGAACAGTACCATCTCCTCCTAAGACGATGGCAAATTTCATATCCTTTGTAAAACCAGAGGGAACTAGCTGGTCTATAGGAGTATAGCAGACAGGACGTTCTAGACTAGGAGAACCTAAAATTCCCTCTGCCCCAATAGCGATATGAACATCATAGCCACAAGCTTTGAGCTTGTCTTTTAATTCATTAGTTATGCGACAAGCTATGGGTTTAGAATCGTTATAAATAATTCCTATTTTTGACACTCGAAAAAATCTAGTTCAGAATAGTTGGAAACTTTAGAAGAAGAAAGGTTTATTTTTAGCAGTTGTTTTTCCTAATTTGGCTTGCTCGTATTCTATTTCCTTCAATTTTTTTATAATCCGACTATAGTATTCTTGTAGATAAGATTCTAGGGTAGTTATTTTTTCAGGATTAATACCAAATACAGGATAGATATTATCCATAGAAGCTGTTAGAGGTTGATCGCTGGCTAATACTTCTGCAAAAGCTAGCCTATCTGCCACATTCCAACCCCATTGAAAAGACCTGGTAAACTGACGAAATATACGCAATAAGTTAATATTAGTACGAGTTATTTTGGCCTTTTCTCCGGAAAGTCTTTCACACATCCGAATAATTTCATTGGCATCCCAAGCACGAGGACCTACTACTGGAAAGCTCTTATTTTCTGTTTCCGGAACTGAAAGAGCACGGACAGCAAATTTTGCAATATCTTGAGTATCCATGTATGCAATAGCTGTCCCTTGGCCAGGCACCCAGACTGTTTGCTTATCTAAAATCGGTACTGCATATTGACCTATTAGTCCTTGTAAAAAGCCACAGGGTTTCAATATTGTGTATTTTAAACCAGATTTAGCAATAAAAAGTTCTGTACATCGTTTAATTTCGAGAAGAGGAACTTGGGGATATTTTTCTGCATTTAAAAAGGAGAAAAATATGAAACGTTCTACACCTTGAGCTACTAGAGCTTGAATTAGTGAGACTTTTCCTTCCCAGTCTACCTGTTTAATACTTAGAGAGTCTGCTGGTCTTGAAGTTGCAGCATCTATAACTGCATCAATTCCTTCTAAAGCTGGTATTAGAGTTTTAGGTTTACAGAGATTTCCTCCTATGAGTTCGGCTCCCCATTCTTTCAAGAAGGATGCTCTACTATAGCTTCTGATCAAACAGCGCACTTCATTCCCTTCATCTATGGCATGACGTACTATTTGTCTACCAAGTGTACCAGTAGCCCCTAAAATTAATAGTTTCATAAAATGTTGTGTTACTTAATGTTAAAGAGTCATTTATCACTTTAGCAAGTCTATCTCATTTTTTTACAAAACTTAACATTTTGAGTGATATTTATATTTAGTGATATTTATATTTTTCACCTTATTTATTCTTAAAAGATACTATAGTAGTAAGATTAGCATTTTCCAATTATAGCGCTACGCGCAAGTCAGAAGTTATTTATGACTAAATTTTTTCTACGGAATGCTGTGCAAATATATTGTGTAGCAAAACAGCATTGAGCAATGTCCACTAACTACATGGGTAGTGCTATACCTTAAACCTAGAAGTTATAGCGCTACGGGCAAGCCATAAGTGATAATTTATAAGCCAGAGGTCATCTCTGACTTGGTTTGATCATTTAGTGAAGTCCGAACTTTTGCTTCGGCTATTATAGTTATTCGCCTCCTTGTAATTTAAGTAAAAGAAAACCTCCTGCTAAACCAATCAAAATTACAGAAAAAGACAAAATTGCTGCATTGAAAATCTCACTACTCATGTTTTTAAAATAATCCTATATAAAGTGTATCTATATTTTAAGCCTAGATGAAGCTACCCGTCAGTGAAATGAAAAAGACAATTCCTCGTTTAGCAATAACTATTGGAGACCCTGGAGGTATAGGGCCCGAAATAGTTCTGAATGCTTTAGCAGATCCAAGGGTTAGAGAAAATTGTGATTTGACAATAGTTGGCAGTCGTCAAATTTTGAAAGAAACTTATCAACAACTATCTCTGGAAAAATTTGTCTATTGGGAAAATTTGAAAATTTTAGATGTAGAGTTTGATGGAAAATTAGAAGATATTTGCCTGGGGAAAGGTAATGCTGTGAGTGGGGAAGCTAGTTTTTGTTACATAGAAACCGCGATCGCCCAAACTTTAGCTGGAGAGTTTCAAGGTATTGTCACTGCTCCTATTTCCAAGACTTGCTGGCATATGGCTGGTCATAAATATCTTGGTCAAAGCGAACTTTTAGCAGAAAAGGCAAGAGTAAAAAAGTTTGGAATGTTATTTGTGGCCCATTCGCCCCACAGTAAATTTGTACTTCGTTCCCTTTTGGCTACTACACATATACCATTAAGTCAAGTACCAGTAGTTCTAACACCAGAGTTGATGAGTTGGAAACTAGAATTACTGGTGGAAAGCTTGCAACAGGATTTTGGAATTTCTAGACCTAAAATTGCTGTTGCCGGTTTAAATCCTCACAGTGGAGAAAATGGGAATTTAGGAACAGAAGAAGAGGATTGGTTAATTCCTTGGTTAAAGAAAGAAAGGGATAACCGACCGAATATAAAACTTTATGGGCCAGTACCACCAGATACAATGTGGGTTCAACCTGGTCAAGCTTGGTTAGGTTTATCAACAAAGACTTACGATGGTTATTTGGCACTGTACCATGACCAAGGTTTAATTCCGGTTAAACTAATGGCTTTTGATTTAGCAGTTAATACTACCATTGGTTTACCATTTGTTAGGACTTCTCCAGATCATGGCACAGCATTTGATATAGCAGGTCAAGGTATTGCTAATGCTACAAGTATGAAAGCAGCAATACATTTAGGAAAAGAGTTAATCTTACAGAGAATTTTACTTACTTAGATAGTTGATTTGAAAAGAAATTTACATTTTGTTACATAACGCAAACTTTAACGCCTACTTACTGAGGTCTAAATCAAATATTGAAGGGGTGGGTTTAATAGGAAGGGTTGACATAAGTGCAATGCAATGCAGCTAAAGCAGCTTTTTTTTTGATTGCTGGAATAGGGCTTTAATGACTATTTTATTGAATTCCTACTCTAATAGGCATTATAGTTTTTCATTCTTGGGTAGGGCTCTTGACTTATGAACTCTAACTTCTGACTTCTGCTATATTTTTCCCCAGAGTAGTTGACTTAATGAATCTACAATCTAAAATAGAAAAGATATAAATTAAAAAATATATAAATAGCTTAGTATAAAAAAGCCGACAAATTTGATTCTTAAGTAAAAACACTTAGGATTTGCTGGAAAAGTCTTTTTAAAGAGTAGGGGACCAGGACAAACACATCTAATGCGCTGATTACTATATTATAGTTTTTTTAAAATTAAATAAGTACTATATATGGAAAGTCTATTTTCAATAAGTGCAATAAACCCTAGTTTATTGATAATTACCTTAGTTTATTGACAAGATGCGTTTGCCCTGAGTAAAAGTCTAAACCCTTTATGTGTCAATGCTTTGATCTTTAATCAGTAAGCCCTACTTACTAGTAAAATTTGGTTTCAGCTCATCTTCTAAGAAAAACTTAGGAAATATAGAAAAAATCAATAACTAAAAATATACTTATGAAAGTATGAGCCAGCAAAAAATAAAATGCTTAGAAACTAAAAAATTATCTTAGATAACCTAGAAGAAAATGTCCTTTGCTATGCAGGGAAAAATGGATTATGAAACTTTAGGTAAAACAGGAGGAATTAGCACAACTCCTGGAACACCACAATGGGCACTTGCGATTAAATTAAAACTACAATCTGTTCTGAAAAAAAGTATAGTTGCTAATGCAGAACAATTAAAAGCATGGCGTGAATTAATAAAACAACCAGCAGCTTATCAGCAATTACTTGATGAGCAAGGCAAACCATTTAATAAATATGAAGAATTATGTCGTGCTCAACCACCTTATGGATTAGGTTGTGAACCCAAAGAAATTGAAGAATTAATTAGCAAACTAGAATCAACTGAAACAAAAAAAGTTGATATCCCAGAAGATCCACTGAAAGATTTAGGAAATCCATCAAATTATTTTCATAAATTCTCTAAACTTGTGGAAGCTTGCCCAGAAAATCAAATTTTAAACGCATCTAAAATAGGAGAAATATTAGATTATGCTCATAGCACTGCTCAACTATGGAGAAAACGATGGGAACATTTGGGATGGTTGGAACAATCACAAAGTGGTGGAAGAGGTTTCTATCAAATTACTAAATCAGGAAAAACTGCGGTTAAAAATTGGTTGGAACAACAACCAGAAGGTAAATTAAATAAAGAATTATGGGTAGTAGTTGCTAAGAATCCTAAAAAGGCAGCAGAAAAGTTAATTAAATCATTCAAAACTGAAGATTTAAGAGAAATTTACAAACTAATTGGAGAATATTTTCGTCAAAAATAAACTGTATTTTCTGGAGATATGGAATGAAGATTAGTTTGTAGCTATAATTAGTTTTATCTATTTCTTGCAGTTATCAACTGAGTATTTTATGACTTTTTAGCTACAGGATTTTTGTAATTGTTAAATATATTGATGAGTAAAATTAATAAGAGGGACTAATGACAGAAATTTTGACTGAACAAATGCTTTATTTGCTTTATACGTTTGCCTACTCAACAGAGGGAACAGTAACTAGAAGTACAGTCAGGAATAATTTATCGAAAAAATACTGCCTTAATGCAAAACAAGTTTGTGAGACTTTATGTGGTTTGAAGTTATTGGAATCTCCTAAACGAGGCAGAATTAAAGTTACTGAGATGGGAATAAAAACTCTAGTTATTAATCTACAAATAACAGAATTTGAGTTTACTTCTGTTAAGGGAGCAAAAATTTTAAATGCTCTGATGTCTTGTTTAAAATTAGCACCAAAATATAATCAGATAAATGATCAAAAGCTTTACCTTGAAGAAATAAAGGGTCAAGAATTAGAAGGTGCTGTGGTTATTCCCAGTCTAACATATCCCATTACTCACAAAACAGATACAGTAGAAAATTATCACGGTATTCAAGTTCCCGATCCTTATCGATGGTTAGAAGACTCTGATTCAGAAAAAACTCAAGAGTGGGTAAAATCTCAAAATAAAATTACCTTTAATTATCTGGCAAAAATTTCCGAAGGAGAAACTATCAAAAAACGACTAACTCAAATCTGGGATTATGAAAAATATAGTGTTCCTTTCAAAGAAGGCGATCGCTACTTCTATTACAAAAATGATGGTTTACAAAATCAAAGTATTTTATATACTTTGCCTACTCTAGATGCAGAACCAGAAGTTTTGATAGACCCTAACAAATTATCAGAAGATGGAACAGTTGCTCTTTCAGGAATTGCTATTAGTAAAGATGGCAAATATATCGCCTATAGTATTTCTAAAGCTGGTTCAGACTGGCAAGAATGGCGCATCAAAAATATTGAGACTGGAGAAGATTTGCCGGATGTTTTGCAATGGATTAAATTCTATCAACCAACTTGGAAAAAAGATAATAATGGTCTATTTTATAGTCGTTATGAACAACCAAAAGAAGGGAATTTAAAAGATAATAACTATTTACATAAAGTTTACTATCATAGTTTAAGAACTTCTCAAAATAATGATGTACTAATTTATGAAAAGCCTGATCAAAAAGAATGGAGTTTTAATTGTTATGTTACAGAAGATGACAGGTATTTAATACTTACAATTTGGCAAAGCACGGACCGCAAAAATTTAGTTTTTTATCAAGATTTAACTATACCAGATGCGCCAATAGTAGAACTTATTAGTGAGTTTGAAGCTGAATATCGTCTAATAGATAATGATAATAATATTTTTTGGTTTGTTACAGATTTTGATGCTCCGAAAAGACGAGTTATTGCCATTGATATTAATAACCCACCGTCTCCTTCTTTAGTCACAGAAGGGAATAAAGATAAATGGCAAGAAATTATTCCTGAGGCTACAGATGCATTGCAAGGAGTAAGCACACTTAATAATCAGTTTGTTGCTTTTTATTTAAAAGATGCTTATACTCAGGTAAAAATATTTAATCTTGATGGTTCTCCAGTCAAAAATGTAGAATTACCTGGCATTGGTTCCGTAGGTGGTTTTTATGGTAAACGTAACGACACAACCACATTTTATAGTTATGTTAGTTTCACAACTCCGTCAACCATTTATCAGTACGATATGGTGAGTGGTGAAAGTAAAATTTATCGTCAACCAAATGTGGATTTCAATCCCGATAAATTTGAAACAACGCAAGTTTTTTATAGTAGTAAGGATGGTACAAGTATCCCCATGTTTATTACTCACAAAAAAGGCGTCAAACTAGATGGCAATAATCCAACTATTCTTTATGGATATGGAGGATTTAATATTTCTCTGACTCCCAACTTTTCTATTAGCAGATTAATCTGGTTAGAAATGGGAGGAGTCTACGCAGTTCCCAATATTCGTGGAGGTGGAGAATATGGTGAAGAGTGGCATAAAGCAGGAATAAAACAACAGAAACAAAATGTATTTGATGACTTTATTAGTGCTGCTGAATGGTTAATAGAAAATAACTGGACTTTTTCTCCAAAATTAGCTATTACTGGGGCAAGTAATGGTGGTTTATTAGTAGGTGCTTGTATAACTCAAAGACCAGAATTATTTGGTGCTGCTTTACCCGCAGTTGGAGTAATGGATATGTTACGTTTCCATAAATTTACTATTGGTTGGGCGTGGATTGCTGAGTATGGTTCCCCAGATGATCCCGAAGAATTTCAAGCTTTACATGCTTATTCTCCTCTGCATAATTTAAAGCCAGAAATATCTTATCCTGCAACTTTAGTTACTACTGCTGATCATGATGATCGGGTTGTTCCAGCTCATAGTTTTAAGTTTATTTCTGCTTTACAAGAAGTTCATATAGGAGATAATCCAGTATTAATTAGAATTGAAAGTAAGGCAGGCCATGGAGCCGGAAAACCTACTACGAAAATAATTGAACAAATTACAGATGAATTTGCTTTTTTGCTGAGAAACTTTGAGATAGAATTACCTGAAAATTTTGGTAATTAATTTAAGTAAAATCCAGTCTAAGTAGGACTGTTTTATTTAATCTTACTTGGACTATTACTGCTAAAAATAAAGAGCTGATTCATAAACAAAATATTAAACCAGCTCTCATTATGGCTCATCAACATCTATATCAACAAGGAGCTTAGTAGATGTGAATTCTTCTAGTAATTCATTTTGCTGGATTTTGAAATATAGGCAGCTCTACTACTTTCCTTAATCATGTGCTACCTTGCTACGCCTAAATTTTTTATTTTGATGTTCTAACGCACCAAAATGCATAAAATTTAGGATTAATTTTCGTCTTGGTTAAATATAATTGCTACTATAAATGTGATTACACCGCCGACAGTACCAATAATAGTTTTCAAGGCATTATTATTAACCCACATTCTGCACTTCATTATGTAGCACAAAAAGATACATGAATGATCATCAGAATTTGAACCAACAAATTAAATAAATTAATTCTATAGAACACAAAAAATCAGTGGCATGAGTATTGTTGGCAAACCAGGGAAGTCTTTTGGCAGCAGAAAATAATTGAGCAACTACACTCCTGTTGATAGCATCAATTAATTTTCTTAAGAATTCAAGTGGTGCGAACATATGGGTTGGCATCGGATCGCTTATTATTAAAATTACAGATAATATTTTTGACAACAAGAGAGTAAAAACTCTAAAATCAAGCTCCTTTCTTCTGTGAGATTAACCACTTTTGGCGATTGATAAATTATTAACACATGTACTCCTTGAAAGCATTGAAAGATCCATCTTAGTGTCGGAGTATTTGTCAGCTTTCCTAACTGGTTTTTCACTTTACTATTGGTTCTTTTTAAAGTCTTTCTCAGCTCTCTTTGGCCAATATTATACACTAATAAACACAGTGACATAATAAACAGTATTGTTTCTACTCTTTCTGGTTTTTTGACAAAAAAACTATCGGCAAAGAATTGTGGCTCTTAAATCTAATACACATTGTTTTAAATCTGGCCGATGGTCGCGAGAATATCCCCTTGTAATTAATATTGTTATTTTTTGATAGTTTTCAGCAGTTTCAATATTATTATATTCCCCATGTAGATGAAATAATGTTGAATCTAAGTGAGCAAATAAGGTCTCTATTTTAAACTTTTTAATAACTAATAATCCTATCTCTATAAATAAATTTGTTAGTCCTAATTGATAGACATCATCCATGACTCTACCTATTTTATCATCGTTTAAGTATTCACTATTTATACCTGTTCCTAATAATTTTTCTATAGCTTTGTCTTCAAAAAATTGACTAGATAAATATAATGGACGTGATACCATCCCTAATCCATTTAAAATTAAAGCCTTTATTACTTGTCCAGTAGTAATTTTTTCTCGATTATCTACTCCTAATTTTTGGTTAATTACTTCCACTATTCTTATCTCATTAATTAATCCTGCAACTATTACTAAATGGTCAAGATTTTCACATGTTATTTCTTCTATTAAAGACATTTTTTGATACTCAATAATAATGCACTCATCAGCTTTATGATCTCACTTCAAGTGACTAAAGACCATAAATAATTCTACTTAATTAGATAGATATTTTTTGGTAATTTTTTATAATACAATATGAAGTGCGAAAGGTGGGTTATTATTAGTATTAATCGCTTTTATAGTTTCGTTATATTCTTTTGCAACTTGAAAGATTAATTCTGCTATTATTTTTACCTTAGCTTTATAAGATTTTACATTACTTGCCAAAATACTTAATGTGTTAGTTGTCTGATTAATATGATTTATTTGATCAAAGGCTTGTTTGTTTATATCACCTGCTTTTTACTAACCTCGGTAACGTAGCCACTAGATCGACTATTGAGTTAATAAAATTAGGAGATAAAGTTGTCGGGACTTCAATATATTTTTGTTCAAGCTTGCCTTAGTCCAGAAGTTATATTACTTTTTCAGTTTTTTTTGGTGACAAGTTTTTAACGTCTTTAATTTGAGATTTTTGCTCAATTTCTTCTACAGGAATTTTGTAGTTTTCTATTTCTTTAAAATCTCCTGATTAAATATTAAATACTTGTCACAGACAAAAAGGAACATTAAAAATATTCAAGGTTAATACCAAGTCAGTTAAATAGAAAAAACAATATATGCCAAGGCGCATTTAAAATCTTCAAAGGGAAGGTTATTATTTCTATTGCTTGATCTGCTCTTAACCAAAACTTGTGATGCTGCTCTCAACTATTATGGACAACTAATGTGCGGTTGAATTGCCATAATAATATCTCCTAACATCAGCTTCGTTAATATCTTTTGGTGACAAAATTCCCATTCTAATACCCTATGCTTACAAAAAATTAACAACTCTCGAGCAATTGCTAGTGGTCGTAGATCAGTATCAACAGCCAAATAGCATACTCAAAATTATATAACTACTAAGGATTGAGCGACAAAAGTCTATTTGAGAGAAACGATCGTCAACTAATTTACATAGTTCCCACCAAATCATGGCCTCCCTATTATTGGAGGTACTAATAACTAAAAACTTAAATGATATAATTTCCCCTTGAATACCATTACTTTACTGGAATGAAGGTAAAGTATAAAATGTAAGAAGCAGAAAGTTTTCTTCAATTTGTCAATTGATTTTATACAATAGACCTCTCCCAGAATACCGATCTTGGAACGGTGGGGTAAGGATTTGAGAATCTTGTCTGGAGATGTCTAATAAACAAAAGATGTTGCCGGAATATGATATGACCTTTCTCATTCGTCAAATATATAGACAATACTAAGCATAAGTACTCATCGCAAATTTTATTTCAGTTAGGTAAACTATTGGCGCTTAAGATACTAGCGAGTTAAGATTCCCGCGGTGGGGACAATAGGAAGTTTAGTATTTTAACCTCATACACTTGGAATCTGCTATAGTTATAGGCTAATATTAAGCATTATTATTTTCTCCTGACTCCTGACTCCTTATTTTTTATCTACACTAAGTTTTGAAGTACAGAATTTAGATTCAATCTTGAGCTGAAAAAGATTTATGCAAAAGTAATCTTTGGGGTTGCCCAAAGAGTATAGAGCCAAAAGTCCACTCAACTTTTTCTAATCTGTAACCAGCTTTATAATAAAGTCTCCGAGCACTATGATTATTTTCTAATACATGAAGGTATAGGTCACATAACCCCCATTCTAATACTCTATGTTCACAAAAATTTAACAACTGTTGAGCAATTCCTAGTTGTCGATAATCAATATCAACAGCCAAGTTTGACAAGTAAGCATACTTAAAATTATCTAACTGCCAAGGATTGAGCGAAAAAAGTTCATTCTCCCGAAGCGACCTTACACTAATTTCTACAGTTCCCACCAAATCCTGCCCTCCAATAGTAGATAAATTCTCAGTAGATTTAGTATCTTTAATAACCATAGCAACAATACAAAAATAATGCTTACTTTTAGAACGGATACGATTTCGTAAATTTTTGTAAATATTTGCTTGCAAAAAAGGATAAACATAACTCATAATTCCTTCACGTGAATGAAAACAATTAGTTAATATTTCGGAAATACTCTTTAGTTCCTGTGGTTGAGCAATGCGGATTGAAAAGTCAAATTGATGCTCTTTTCCGACTTGAGGTTTAACAGACTTTGAGAAAAAAAATAAAGGACTCACAATAAACTTACAAGCTATATCTATATAGATTTTAAATTTTTAAATATTTATAAAAAACTACCTAATGCCATTTATTTTGAGAGATATAGATTTAAAAAATTCTTATGTACAAATCTTGAATAGCCAAACTCTTTTGATAGCTGGATGTGCTCTTCTGTATTGTGGTATAATATCATTTTTCAAAATATGAATATTTCTCTTAATCTGATAGGTAGGATATAAGTATACATCGTAATGTATTTTGGATCAATATAGCAATTTGCCCATAGGTTATGATAATTCAAAAATTAGAAATAAACTCCGAAACTCTTACCCCTTGGAGATTATACCAAAAACCCCGTACCAAAAAGTGGTAAGATTTTGGACACGAATAAAATAGGATTGCTATAGTCGGTCTCAGATCTATTGCTATAATTATTTTAGATATCAATGTAACTATTGACAAATGAAATGTTAACTGTTATTGAAGAAAGAATTTTTAAGACTCTATAAAAGAACAATTTTGAATTGATATACTTTAATGGTTAAGCTGACTAAAAGTCTATTGAACAAGAAAAGAGTTTTTGGTAGACCTAAAAAAATATCACCCATGCTAGAAAATAAACTTAGAGCTGAACTTGAAGTTGTAGAAGGTTTTAGTAGTTATAATGAAGTACAAACATGGTTAAAATTAGTGTGTGATAAAGCTTAAAATAGATTGAAAAATAAATCATAATTTTTGTACTGAAACTATTTCAAATTAACAGATAATTATCATAAATTCTCTGATAGGTTTGAGTATACTAAATTAAGGAGGTAGTTGATAAAAAAAGGCCATTTCTAATGTACTATAGCAATCCGTCCATAGGTTGTAACAATTCAAAAAGTAGAAATAAACTCTGAAAGTCTTACCCATTAACCATTACCTCCTAAACATCTTCTCAAAAAGTGGCAAGATTTTTGACATGAATAAAATAGGATTGCTATATATGCGAGAAGAGTAATCTGTTGATTAAAGATTAAAAATTGATCAAGTATATAAATTTGGGTTAATTTTGTTTTGAATCAAAAAAACTATCAGAAAATCTTCAAGAATCGAATTTTGCAAACAAACATTCATTCATTTATAAAAATTATGAACTTAATAAAGTGAAGTTTTAATAACAACTATTATCATTGAAGTAGCTTTTTTCACTGAACCAAATACCAAAGTGAGGAAATAACTTCTTGATTGATTAAACAGGTGTAAATGGCCATCAAGTAATCACTTGTGAAGTGGAATAGAGTTATATCCATCTGTACCTGATCAACAATAATTCATCATAACTGACCTGAAAGCACGGAGAGCGGTGCATGAATTTCAGACAAAGAAAACCTAAACAACAAATTTTGGTTGTCGATGACGAGCCATACAATTTAGACCTTCTGTATCGCACCTTTTTCCAACATTACAAGGTGCTGCGAGCCAAAAGTGGGCCAGAAGCGCTAGAAATTCTGGAAAAATCTGGGGAAGTAGCTGTAATTATTTCAGACCAGCGAATGCCTAAAATGAGTGGTACAGAATTTCTAAGTCTTACTGCTGAGAAATATCCTAATAGTATTAGGATTATTTTGACTGGGTACACAGACGTAGAAGACTTAGTAGAAGCCATCAACTCTGGTAAAGTCTTTAAATATGTGACTAAACCTTGGGATGATGATGAATTAAAAGCATTAGTCAAACAGGGGGTTGACACTCACAATGTCCTCAAATCTCATACTGAGGAACTACGTCGTGCCCTTCAGCAAGAATCTCTCCTATACGCAGTTACTAATACTATTCGCTCTGCCCCCAATTATCAGGAGATGCTCCAGAGGATAGTAGAAAGTATTGGTCAAATGTTTGAAGTGAGTTTGGCAATTTGTTGTCCTTTCCAAGATAGCCATGGAGAAGACGAATGGTTTGTTGTTTATGAGAATCAAGAGCATAACTCTGAAGAATCAGCCAACAATTATTCCCCTAAAATACCACAAGAAATTTTGGCTCATATTATCTGGGAAACAAAGACTGTAGAAATCATTTCAGATAGTCAAAATCACGAAAGGCTAAAGGGAGAAACTGTAGAACTTCAACAGCGCCGACAAGCTTACATAGCAACGAATATCTATTCTAGTCTAATTGTGCCTCTATTTTCCCGCTCGGAATTAATTGCAGTTTTAGCACTGCACCAGTGTGGAGAATATCGCAATTGGTTAGACCATGAAGTTCAACTCTTAATAACAGTGACCGATCAAGCTGCTCTGGCTCTATCTCAAGCTCGTGCTTATGAACAACTGAGAAGTCTTGCCCAACGGGAAACTCTGGTAAATACAATCACAACTGCTATTCGCTCTAGTCTTAACCCTCAACATATTTTTGCTGCTATCACTCAAGAGTTAGGGAAAGCTTTAAAAGTAGATGCTTGCGTTCTCTCATTGTGGACGGACACTGATGAATATGTTCATTGTGTGGGGTTATATGATACTCAAGCTCAATCCTCTGTCAGTAACACTGAAGCTGAAACTCTTTCAGATGCATCTGTGATTGCAGCACAAATTTCTAATTATGACAACTTATTTACTTCAATGAACTTACCTCAGTCAATTGTTCCTATTAGTAGCAATCCTGTTTTAGTAGAATTGCTAAAAACTAAAAAAACCGTAGCAATTAGCGATCTGAATCAACATAGAGAATTTAATAAATCTGAACTCCCGTTACGCTTTAATGCTCGTGCTTTGATGTTAGTACCTCTCACAGTTGATGGCCAAATTATTGGCAGTATTTCTCTACGGAACAATTATGATGAGCGGCAATGGCAAGCCTCAGAAATTGAACTAGCTGAAGCAGTAGCTTCCCATGCGGCGATCGCTGTTCAACAATCCCGTCTTTATCAAACCACTAGACAACAAGCAGAAAGACTAATTGAAGCAGACCACTTGAAAACAGAGTTTTTCCAGAATATCTCCCATGAGTTTCGTACTCCTCTGACTCTGATGATTGGATTATTAGAGGAAGCAGTGAACTCTAAACAAGATTTACCTCTAGAACCAGCTGCGATCGCTCTACGTAATTCCCGTCGTCTCTTGAGATTAGTGAATCAATTACTAGACTTACAAAGACTTGATGCTGGACGAATGCAGCCTTGTTTTCGCCCCTGTAGTCTTGTTGATCTGTGTCGTAATATTGTTGAATCATTTACCCCCTACTGCCAGAACAAAGAACTAAATTTAGTTACATACTTTAGTAATAATTGCCCACCAGTTTATTTAGATGTAGAAAAATTTGATAAAGTTATCTACAATTTGCTATCAAATGCGATGAAATTTACTCCTGCTGGAGGAAGTATTACGATTTCAATTCAATCTAGTCAGGAATATTGTCTGTTGAAAGTACAAGACACTGGTATTGGAATTCGTCAAGAACAAATTCCCTTTTTGTTTGAAAGATTTCGGCAAGCAGAAGGTTCAGCAAATCGTTCTTATGAAGGAAGTGGTTTAGGTTTAGCTTTAGTCAAAGAATTAGTAGAACTTCATGGTGCTCAAATAAGTGTGGAATCAGTTTATGGTCAAGGTACTACTTTTCAAGTTTGGATGCGAACAGGTAAGAGCCATTTACCTGTAGCCGAAGTATCAGAAATATCAGCCGAATTTGATGCTACTAAGTTAGCTGTTGAGTTGGCGGATGTAGAAGCAGAGTTAAAAGAAGTAGAGGAATTACAAGCTGTAGACCAACAAGAAAATATTGCCACAGTTAATGATGATGATATGGCAGTAGCTACTATTTTGGTAGTAGATGATAATCCAGATTTGAGAAATTATGTATCAAGAATTATGCGAAAGTCTAACTTTAATGTGGTGTTAGCTAGAAATGGACATGAGGGATTTGAAGTTGCACGAATTCATCATCCTCATGTAATCATAACTGATTTGATGATGCCAGTTGTGTCTGGTTTGGATTTAATTAAAATGATTAGAGAAGAACAACAATTGCGAGGTACGCCGGTTATTTTGTTAACTGCTAAAACAGATGAATATACTAGAATTGAAGGAGTAGAAAGAGGGGCAGATGCTTATTTGGCAAAACCATTTAATGATAGAGAATTGTTAGCAGAAGTCAGAAATTTATTGGTTTTGAAAGAGAATGAGCGACAGGTGCAAAAGTTGAATTATTACTTAACGGAATCAGTATTACGGCGGTTTTTACCACCGGAAATGGTGCAACGAGCAGCAAAAGGAGAATTATCTTTGGATTTGACACCAGAGCCAAGGTTGGTAACAGTTTTATTTAGTGATATTGTGGGTTTTACTCGGATGTCGAATGTTTTGCAGTCGTCTCGTATGGCAGGATTATTGAATGAATATTTGGCAGAAATGACAAGAGCTATTTTTGCTAATGGTGGTACTGTAGATAAGTTTGTGGGGGACGCTGTGATGGCAATTTATGGTTCACCTGAAGATCTGACTCCACAGGAGCAAGCGCGACGTGCAGTAGCTTCAGCTCAGGCAATGTTGAAAGCTTTAGATAAGTTGAATGAGCGCTGGCAAAATCTGAAGTTGATTAGCGAAAATGAGATATCTCCTATGAGGTTTCGTTGTGGAATTCATCAGGGGAATGCTGTAGTAGGGATGTTTGGTGGCCCAGAGCGCTCTGACTATACAGCTATTGGCCCATCAGTAAATATTGCAGCCCGTTTGGAAGAGGCAGCAGAGCCAAATACAATTTTGGTATCAGCAACAGTTGCCCAGTATCTGGATAGTCGGATGGTGAAGAAGCAGGGATATTTAAAACTAAAAGGTATAGATGAAGATATTTTGGGCTTTGTGGTGAGTCGAAGTCCCATAAAGTGAACTACCTGCCCCCAACCTGATCAGGTATAGCGCGGGCTTCTGACTTCATCGGGGAATACCACAACTTAGATTTGCACCCAAGTTTTGGACTTATATTATGTCCGGATAATTAGTGATCAAAAAACTTCCTCGCACATTTTATTCAAATTTTATTCTTAGTTGACTGTTTTCAATATAAAATTAACAATTTCTTACAAGTCTATGTATCTCGGCGCTCATCGTACCGATAGAGCGCGGGACTTATTACCTCCCCGAAACCCCCACCATTAGTTAAATTTGATGAAGTCGAAATATTTTTTTTCTGATTTACTTGCAATTTTGAGAAACTATGCTATTATAAAAGAATAAATGTGGGTGCGGGTGTAGTTTAGTGGTAAAACCTTAGCCTTCCAAGCTAATGATGGGGGTTCGATTCCCCCTACCCGCTTTTATCTGATAATTAATGACTTTCTTACATTTGAGCCTAGGAAAAAATTACTATATCTTTGGTTTGTTCTTTTTTTTCATTGGTTCTTGATATATATTCTTGAAGACCCTTCTTCTTAATTTTTTGTCCTTTGAGTCCTGTCTAAAATTAATACTAATTCAGAGGTGATACTGAATAAATTTTCTACCATGATTTTGACCCTTAGGAAACCAGAATATAGGTAAACTTAATGCCTTAATAGTTAAAAATCTTTGTATATGTCTTCCCTTACTTTCAGATTTTATTGGTAGCTGAAAGTAATTGGCTAATTTTGATATTTGTACAGTTTTATATACTGATATTAAATATAATAATATTTGTAATGTTACTACTTGAGATGGACTCAATTTTTGTTCAATTTGTTCTTGATAAAAGCCTAATATATTCACTTTTATTTGTTTTTACTTCTCATAACCAACCCTTTTTTATCATCTTTTTATTTCCACATTTGCTCTAATGAATAAATAATTAACTTAGGTGGGGGATGGGACAGGGCAAACGCATCTTATTTTTAAAGTTTTGACAGGGTAAGGATGTCAGGTTTCTGAATATTTATGCTCATTCCTCCTATAAACCTGAACGGCAGAAGCTTCCATAATTTAGATGCGTTTTCCCTGGGGGGATGGGATTGAATTTGCGATCGCCAGCTCATTCTCAATAAGCTTGCTTTTTTATTGAATTATTATTCAAGTTATTGTCTCAAACTCTTATTAAATCTACCTTATAGCTTGCTTGTCACCCCGTGAGGACAAATATAATGGAGAAACATTTGGGTTACTAGATGATTTTTTCGATAACTATTTACTTGTTTCTGGTTGCTCTTTTTTGTCAGTAGACTCTTCTGTTGTATCCAATAATTCATCGGATGTGTCTTGTTTTTCCCATTCGGCAACTGGTTTAGTTAAGACATTTTTGAAGTTGACAGATAACAACAAAACAAATATCTCTTCTGAGGGTTCTCCTTTTGGTTCTAATTGAGAATATATAAAATTACCATTAAAGTCTGGTTGACCTAAAAATAGACGACTGGTTTTACCATCTTTGAGTTGAATTTCTAAAGTTATTTCTGGTTTTTCTAAACCATATTCTGATAACTGAGAGACTGAAGTAGTGATGGAACGATTGCTTTTTAAGTTTGTTAGTTCATATAACAAAAATTCTACTGTTTGTAAATCAGCTTTTGTTTCTAAAGGTCCAATTATATTCCAGGTTTTTTCTTCTGCTTCTTCATCTCTTTTTAAGGTTAATGTTTCTGAGTCTTGTTTAATGGTAATAGTCTGAATTTGTTCTGACTCAAAATCAAACACTTGTTTTTGTTTTTCTTGGATTTCTGTCTGTTGTTGTGTACCTCGAATTTCATATAAGTAAACAAATCCTATCAAAGCAAGTGCTGTTAACATTAATATTAAAGTTGTTCTTTTGATTTTCATATTATTTATGGTTTTAGGAGGTATATAGGGACATTAAAGGAATTATATAGAATCCGGTTAATTAGGGTTTGCTGATTAATCATAAAAGCATTGACATATAAAAGCTTTAGCCTGATTTGGGGGGGCAAAAAGTACTAGCTTTTTGCTGGTTTAAGCTGAAAAAGTTAGGATTTCGGGCACTCTCATGGCAGAAAAATGAAGGGACAAATATATCCAACTACCTCTTCTAGCAATTCCCCGTTCCTCTGTAGGGACGTAACGCTTAGGGACATGAAACGCATTTTTGCTATGCAACGTCCCTATTTCTCCTCCTGGGAGATGTTAGGGGTAGGTCCCCTATTCCTGAAAAAGACTTTTTCAGCAAGCCCTAATTAGACATTGCAAATAAAAGTTGACGGCCACCAGTGGCATTGAGTGACTGCCCGTAAGATTTCTGGTTGTTTGATTAGCTGACAACAGCGATAGAATTCCATTCCACTGCACGATTGCAGATTACCGAAAAATTGGGTTTAAAGCCTTGCCCATAAGCGGGCGACTTTTTAGTTAATTTTTTTTCACTGGCTTAGTCCTTCTTGCTTTTTAGTGCACAAGAAATATATTAGTCGCGGGTGGGTATACCGAGACAAAAAACGGATATTGAGGCCAGCAGCCAGACTACTACCAAAGTAGCAGCAGTCTGTGAAATGTCAACCCGCCGAGGGGCTAAGGCTCGGTTGTTACCCAGTTCCTTTAGGCCAGGGAGGATGTTAACTAGTTTGATTTCTCAAACTAGAAGTCGCTGTTGGAGTTTTTTTCCATTCTTCCTGTTCCAACTCGGAAGCTAAAGCATGAGCATAACAAGGCACTTTGATCTTATATTCTAGCCTCCGTAGTTACTCCTATCACCCCTAGGGAGACACTGGACATCCCAGCACCTCACTCATTCAGAGCGCTACTTTTGGGCCACTCCATCTGCTTCCACCAGGAGGTTCTCCTTCTAAAACTTGTACCAGTAGAGCTTGCTGCAGGTCATCTAGCAAGGGCTTGGCTCCCTAGTTCTGGTGACGACCATCTCCCATAGCTGTTGATCCTCCTTTGTTGAACCGTTGAGCGTTGGCGGAGGATGGTGGCGGTAGCTATATCGCTTCTTATCATTGCCAGCCTAACCCATTCACTGTAGCTACTTCTTCACTCTTTGAGCCTTTGGCCAACAGCCAGATAATCTACCACTGAGACCATTCTACCACATCTCTAGCGCCTCGATAAAGCTTTTCTATTTCTGGTACAGAAATATGCTCTTTGATGCTCAAACCCTTTCCCATTGCTTTGATACCTACCCATTTCTAGCCACATACATATACATATACTATATAACCGGATTCTATATAACCCTTCAGTATAAGTTCCTCTAGCTTCGGTTTGGGCAGATATTTGAGCATCATTATCAACCCTCAGAGAACCTGTTTTAATATCTATTAGGACTTACCCATGAATGCTATTGGTAGGGTGTGTTTTGCTGACGCAAAGCTGGGCTAACGCTTCGCGACTTGAATTGCGCACTTCGTAACGCACCAAGGCTCTATATATAGTGCCCTTGCGTAAGTCCTGATCTATATCTCCTACTGCTCCAGAACTATTGGTTTTTACTGTCAGTTGACTGTTATTGTCTCGGTTCAGTGTTTCAGTTTGGGCTTTTATACTACCTCCTTTTCCTTCTGCTTCTATGGAGGCAGTTATTTTTATTTGGTCTGTTGTGAGGTTTTGGGTTTGAATTTTAATCCGGAGTTACGCAACTACACTACCTATAGTGGCAATATCTTAAAGATTACCAATTTATGCACTATATATATAGTTAATACGTAAGTCCTGTTAATATTTCCAGCGTTGCCTGCTCCTGTGGTTTTGCTAGGTATGTCACCATCTCCTGTTATATCTATAGGGCAAGCTCATCCAAAATTTTATTGACAAATCAAGATTTTTATGATCTGATTGCAATACAAGCTTTTAAAGGAATAGGACTTACCCATGAACGCTATTGGTAGGGTGTATTTTGCTGACGCCAAGCTACGCTAACGCTTCGCGACTTGAATTGCGCGCTTCGTAACGAACCAAGGCTCTATATATAGAGCCTTTGCGTAAGTCCTGAGGAATTAGAAACATCACAGAATTTTGGTAGTGCATCCTTGATGCACTACCGGAATATTTATACCCTAGAGGATTAAATATAAAGAATTTTATTTCAACGTTGGTTAAAAAACTGCGCTCTCCTACAGAGAAGTGTCGGGATGAAAACCCCATATGTTAAGGTTTGACACTATAGTATCAGGACTTACGTATGAACAGCATTGGTAGGGTGTGTTTTGCTGAGGCAAAGCTGCACTAACGCTTCGCGACATAAAAAGCGCGCTTCGTAACGCACCAGGACTCTATATATAGTACCTTTGCGTAAGTCCTGATTATGTTAGAGTGTAAATGTTGCCAACTTCCCTCTTTTCTAGAGATATCTATTTTATGAGTTCGTCGGTTTTTATAATTCGGATACAAGATAAACAGAGTGAAACAGCTTGGAAAGTTCATGCAGAGTACAGAGGTGACTCTACAGGGGAGAAAAATGACATTTTTGAGTTCTCACGAGAGGATTTTAGACATTTAAACACTTTGTCTACCAAAGACTACGGAATTTATTTGGGCAAAGCTCTGTTTCAAAATGACTTGCGTGAGTTTTTTAAAAGTGCTTTTCACAGCAGTCAAAAATTGATGAAAGTTACTCTTTCAATAGATGTCGAACATTCCCCTAATTCAGATGACTTGAGAGCATTGCACTGGGAACGACTCTGTGTTCCTATGGATCGCTCCTGGCAATATTTACCCCTCGATCAACGTTTACCTTTTTCTCACCACGTTTCTACAGCGAACTTAGATCGAAAATATTCTCCAATTCAAAAAGATAACTTGAAGGCTTTAGTCTTGGTTGCGAGTCCAGAAAATTTAGAAACAGAATATAATCTAGCTTCCTTTGATATTGAAGTAACAGTTGCCGGAATTCGTAGTGCTTTTGGAGACATTCCTTGTGATATTCTTGCCAACCACATTGAGGATGCAATTGGTTTACCCACACTCAAGAAACTTATTGAATGCCTAACAAATACTAATCCTCCCTACACTATTTTACATATCGTTTCTCATGGTAGTATTGATCAAAGAGGAAACACATGGCTTTATTGGAGTAACGAAGCAAATCAAGTTGAACCTATTTTGGGAGGAGATTTAATTGAGAAGTTGTGTATTGTTCAGAATTTACCTCATTTAATTTTTCTTTGTTCTTGCTCTAGTGCTAACTATTGTGGGGG
>JAKQYF010000210.1 GCA_023356535.1 Trichodesmium sp. MAG_R03
GGCAGTAGTCTTACACTTGCCGACCCGTCCGTTTTTGATCTCGGTATGCCCACCCGCGACTAATATATTTCCTGTGAACTAAAAACCATGATCACATGACCTGTGAAAAAAAATCAACTAAAAAGTTTCCCTAGAAGGGCGAGGCTTTAAACCCAATTTTTCGGTAAAGGTAACAAGTAGCGATCTTAGAGCCTAAAATTATAGGCTGACCGGAGTCCGATCGCTACATCTTAACCTCTAGTCTTCTTCCCAATCAGAAGGGTACTTTTTTGTCTCTGCGCCCTCTTCCGAATCAGAAGGATATTTTATAGTTTCCTTATTGACTTGAGCAACTGGTTGCGCTTCTAAAAAACGAGCGAAGAATGGTACTGCTTGAGTATTTGACTGTTCGCTTGTGTTCTTTGACATCTTTATTCTCCTGATATTTATTTATATCGCGACTAGCAGAAGACCTTTATTAATTTATTGATCTTCGACTGTTGTGGGCCTAAGCAATTTGTGAACTAAATACCATCATAATATAGCCTGTGAAAAAAAGTCAACTAAAAAGTTGCCTGCTTATGGGCGAGGCTTTAAGCCCACATTCCGCACTTCTTAACATTAAATTGATAAGTTTTATTAATATATCGCCCCGAATGCTCTCCCTGAAAGCTTTATAGCTCTGGGTCTCGATTTCCCCTATTCTAAAGAATTGTAACTAATTTTCTCATAAAAAATTAGTTATTGAGAAATTTTATTGATATTGAGTTCTATAATGAAGGTTTTTCCTATAAGTCTCTTTGAAAATGTAAATATACATAAAGATATATGAAGATCTGCGGAATGTCGGATAAGATGTAAATCACGGTCTCAGAGTTGTGAGGCCAATACTCAGCCATTAAGACATAAGTGTCTATACCAATTCCACCCTTCCTAGGTGCACTTAACTATCCAACGCTTTTGAGGAGAGTGAAACCCTTAATCTTAATTTGCCCCCTGTGAGCTTTTTTGCTCTCTCTCATACTTTTCAAACAACCTCTAAGCGATCGCCAAACCTCAAATCAAAGGTTAAGTAGCGTCAGTTAATCCTAAATCAAGTGTTAACTGTCCGCATTGTTCCCAGAATTTCATTTTTCGCGCTTTCCGAAAATGTAAATATAGATAAAGATATATGAACAGGACTTACGCAAATCCGCCTTGAAAACGCTATATGTAGTAGCAAAGGGCATTTGCTATCACTGGATGTAGTGCCCGTGCGTAAGTCCTGATGAAGTTCTGCGGAATGTCTTTTACTAAAAGAGATATTAACCTAAAGATTTGTTCAACATCAGAGAGAAAATAATTAATCTGGTAAGATTTTTTGAGACAAATAAAATAGGATTGCTATAGCGCCGCAAAATATTTAACCCGCATTCTGTACTTCAAATATACTACTATGACACAATCTAATTTACAAAAAATTAAAGATAAAGTTAAAGAGGAAACTAAAGAATTTACAAGAGCACCTATTTTTCCTTTTTTACAAGAAGATTGGAAATCTAAAATGCCTCTTTTTTTTGTTTTAGGATTTATTCCCATTTTTAACATAATTCTTCATCGGGGTTGGAGAATAGAATATATACATAGATTGGGTTGGGGTTATGAAAAAATTCTTCCTTCTCCAGGGCAAACATGTAAATTATTCGATAAAGGTATTACTTTGTGGGTTATTAATGTAATTTTTATCTTAATTCCATCCCTAATAATGAATATTATCAGTCTTAGCCAATTAACAAATTTCTGGTTCGATCTTATTAAATTATTCTATCTTTTATTTCGAAGTGCACCTATAGTAGAATATTTTCAGGCTTTATGGGACTTTTTAGCAAATGAATTTATTTATACAATTTTAGATTTTTTTATTGAAAATTTTTGGTTACTTATTTATATACCAATTTATAGAATTGGAACTATTAGATTTGCACTAACTGGCAAACTAATTAATTCATATTTTTCTATCCGCAAAAACTTTAAGTTTTTATTCAAAAATTTTATAGAGATAATTTTTCTTTATATATTTAATACATTTAACTTTATTTTAGTGCTTTTAGTAGACCTAGGCTTAGCTATAACAATAATAGGAGTTCCTTTGATTCCAGTTGTTACTTCTTATCTGTATTATTGGAGTTCAGGATATAAGCACGGAATGCTTGCTAGATTGATGGTAGAACAAGAAGGATTAAATTTTGAAATTGATGTCCACCAAAAATATATAAAATCAAATCATTGAATTGAATGTATATAAGAATTATTTTGACTGTAGACTATAATTGAAAGTCTGAACTAAAAGCAAAAAAAAAAGTCAGCTCAAATATAGATAGGAAAATATTTTTAGGTTATAAAGACATAAATCCTTTATTACCAAGGGTTTTGACTATTTTTAAGCTGTTGACGCAATTTCTTGATCTAGACTGGCTTTGAAGCAGTTTTCCTCCCAAAAATGTCTAAGTATACCAACCTTGAGATAGCTGCAAATATTAGCTAGGAATAGTTATTCAAAAACTTTCACCATTTATTATTATAATCGCGGTAAAAGTTGAATTAATGAAGTAAAATCAAATTTAGTAATAGAAAAATTATGAATAATGAATCTATTGGTTTAGCAGAGTTAATCGAAAAAGTAAAGACTGAATTACTAACTCCTCCTAATCCTACAGAAAAATCAGTTCCTTTTTTATTTGTTGATAATCTGGAATTAGAGTTACAAGTAGTAGTAAAAAAAGATGCTAAAACAGGACTTAAGATTGATGTCATTGGTATTGGTGGGGCCAATATTGGTGGCGATGTTGCTCAACAAAATCTTCAAAAGGTTAAAGTTAGTCTTTCTCCTCTATTCACTAAAGAGGAAATGAAAGAACATTATAAAATACTACAACCTAAATCTTATGAAAGATCTCGCTTTCACAGTCAAGGCGCAATAATGAAGGGAGGTGAAGATGATGATTGGATCGATGCGGAGTAGAAACTAAAATCAAAAGGACTTATACAAAACGTGTAATTCACGCTTATTATGAAGCATAGCGGAGCTATCTCAAGCGTTCAAAACTTGTTTTAAATGTGTAAGTCTTTGAAAAGTAAAAATAAACTGAAACTTTGTGGAATGAAAACTTTAAAATTATTTTTAACTGTACCTAAGAATGCAGATTCAGGAAATTTTCAAATTAATATTGATCAGTATGATTTTTATTCTTCAAAACTTCCTTGGTTTGAGAATGGAAAAAGTTTGAGTACTATTATAAATATTTTAGATGCCAAAAAGTTCAATCAAAAGTTCTCTGAACAAGAAGATTGGATGGTAAAAAAGGGCTGGTTAAATGAAGCTAAAACACATTTTACTTCAGATATGTTAAAAAAAATAGGTCAGGATATTTATGATACTCTTTTTCACGAACCAAAAGCAAAAAATTTACTCTCAAGAAAATTAGGGGCTTTGGAACATAATGAACAATTACATATTCAACTACAGTTTAGTGAGAAAAAAGATGAAAGAGGTCGTTTAGCAGATTATCCTTGGGAATTAGCTTATCGCGATAACAGTTTTTTAGCAGAACAAAAAGTTACTTTTTCTCGTTTAATTGCTTTTCCCGAGAATGTACCTGATTTTCCTGCTGTTGAACAAATTAATGTGTTATTAGTTTCATCGACAATTGGAGATAGAAATTTAGGTTTAAAAGATTTAACTCATCTTAATTTACAAGAGCAAGAAGCTATTTATGAAAGTTTAAAGAAGGCCGGAATTGCTGTTGAGTGTAAAAAAAATATTAGTTTTAAAGAGTTGGGAGATTATTTAACTCAAATACCTTTAGAAAAAACTCCTCACGTTATTCATTTTGATGGGCATGGTTTCTTTGGTCAACGCTGTAATAATTTTAACTGTCGTACCATGCATAAATCCAAAGCAAGTCATTGTAACAAATGTAATTCACCTTTAGAAAAAACGCCTCAAGGATATCTTGTATTTAAATCAGATTGGACACAACAAGCTGATTATGTTAGCGCTACAGAAATTAGTAACTTAATTAGCCAGACTAATTGTAGTCTAGAAAACAAAGCAAACTTAGGTACTCGTTTAGTTGTCATTAGTGCTTGTAAAAGTGCTTTAACAGTGAACAGTAACTCTGTATTTAATGGTATTGCTCAACAACTAATTTCTAAACAAATCCCAGCAGTAGTAGCAATGCAATATAACATTGAAGTTACTGCCGCAACTGCTTTTAATGAACGCTTTTATCAAGCATTAGCTAATAGAAAACTCTTAACTACTGCTGTCAGTCTTGGACAAAATGCAATGGGTAGGGAAGGAAATCAATGGTATCGTCCCGTACTCTATTTAAGATGGGAAAATAATGATGGTGGGCGGTTATTTGGAGAAGAAACAACATTATTCTTGAAGCGTTATGCTAAAAACCTTGTAAATGAGTTAGAAAAAGAACAGGATGTTCTGGAATATATTGATTTGTTAACGTTATCTTATCAATCAGATAGAACAAATAAAACAGATGAAAAAAATATCACTGAATCCACCATAAAAAAGATATTTGCTAATCATCAAAAATTTGTTTTAATTGGTGAGCCTGGTTCTGGTAAATCAACAGCGCTTAAACACATGGCTTTGACTCAGGCCAAAGAATTTTTATCTGATGAGTTTACTGTTGCAATGCCTTTAATTTTAGAGTTAGAGTTCTGGTGTGATAATGAACCATTTTATTCATTTATTAAACGTCAATGCAAAGAAAATAATTTAGAAAGTATTATTAATCAAGAGTTTTTTGCTAAAGGAAAAATAATTTTATATCTTGATGGCTTAGATGTAATATCAGGAAATAAAGTTAATAAAATTCAACAAATTCAAAAGTGGTTAGAGAGTCCACAAGCTCCTGAAAAAGTGATTGTTACTTGTAGATATGATGATTATCAGGATGATGATATTAATTTAGGATTGCCTACTTTTGAAATTCAACCTATGTCCATAGACTTGATACGTAGTTTTGTTAGTCAGAAATTAAGTGATAAATCTGATAATTTCCTGAAACAAATATTCTTAAATGAAGAACATCAGAGTGCTAAAAATAATATTCAGCAGTTGGCAAGTAAGCCTTATTTACTTTCTGCTTTAATTATTATTTATAAGAATGAAACTAATAATCAATTACCACAAAACATTGGTATTTTATTCTCGCGTTTAGTTAAAAATCTTTGGAAAATAGAAAGACAGAAATCTACTACTGAATTATTACCTTATAAAGATGTTGAAATATATTTTGCAAACTTAGCTGATTATATGGTTCAACAAAAAATTCTGATTCTTAAACTCGAAACAGCTATCTCTATATTGAATAAAGATAGAAATTTATTATGGGCCGGTAAAAATGCAAATTTATTAGCTATTCAAGATAATACAGTCAGATTCAAGAATAGGTTGATTCAAGATTATTTTTTAGCTGTTAGCTTCAAAGAGAAAGATTTAGATTCTATTGTCCAAAAATATGATATTTCAAATGGAAAACGCTTGAGAGGAACTTGGGATTCTCCTGTTATTGCATTATCTGGCTTAGAGAGTGAACCAGATAAACTTATTAAACAGATAGGTAAAAAAGACCCTTTTTTAGCTGCAATGTGTTTAAATAGTGGTGTTAAAGTCAATAATGATACATTAGAATTTCTTGTCAGTGAATTAGTTCAAATTTTTGACATTACAATTCAAAATAATTTTGAGGAAATTATCCAAAACGAGAAGATTGGAGAGACAAAAAAACTATTAGCTAAATATTACCTTAATAGACTTGGTTCAGATGTATTACCAATCTTAGGAAAGATACTTATTGATCGCAAAAAAAATATATTTATCAAATGTGCTATTATTGATTTACTAGATATGTATAGTGATACTATTATGATAGACTCTCTATCAGAGATAGTAAAAGATCCATCTATAGAAGAAAGAGCTATTCAATTGACAAATCAACAACTAATAAAGCTTAAGACAGTTATGACTGCTTCAAGTGTTAGTGGTTTGACACTGGCAACATTGGCTTCTAATAAAACTTCTAAAGTATTACGAACAGCTCAAGATGTTTTACACAGAATTTGGGACGACGAGTCAAAATATGATCAATTACAGTTAAGAGTTCCTGCTATATATGCTTTAAGTCGTTTTAAAAATAAGGAGGCAAATTTATCTCTTATATCTGGATTAATTGATGTAAATAATGATATCCGTAAAACTTGCTTAACCTGTTTAAAATCTTCAAATTGGCAACCAGAAAATGAAAAAGAACAACTTTATTTAACTATTGCAGAAAATAGATGGTCTGATTGTAAAGCATTTGGAGGACTAGCTATTGTGCCTTTAATATCCGTTTTAAATGATCAGACAGAAAGTATACAAATTAGTGTCATTACCACTTTAGGTGAGTTTGGTTTAAATGCTCAATATGCCGTTCAACCAATTTTAAATAAATTGTTTACTCCAAATACTAAAAATAACAAGCTTCAAAAAAGTTGTATAGAAGCAGTAGGCTTAATTCCAACTAAATTAGCTGTTATAGGATTGCTCAAAGCATCACTAACTTTGTCAGAAGATTTACAAAAATTGGCACTTGAGAAATTCAACAATATTGGTGAACAACAAAAATTAGCTGGTTTAAGTTATGTACTTGAAGTAGATTTTGATTTTGATAGTATTATAAAGCTTAAAAATAATCTGAAAGACAAAATTCTTAGGGGTAATGAAAATACTAAACTAAAAATAGCAGCTATTAAAAAATTAGGAGAACTTGGTTCAGAATATGGTATAAATATTTTACTCTCAACAATGAACCAAGAAAATGAAGAATTGGTAATTACCTGTATTCGTACACTGTCCAATTATAAAAAATCAAATGTAATATCGGCGATAGTAGAAAAACTTAAAGATAAAAAAGTTTCTATTAAAAAGGAGGCAATTAAATCTCTAGGCAAGTTGCAAGCAGAAATAGCAATTGATGAATTAGTTAGGTTACTTCCTCCACGACAAAAGAAAAATCTGTTTAGAAGAAATATATCTAAAATATCCACTTTTTTTGAAGCTAACTTAGTAAGTGATATTTTAGATGCTTTACAACAAATTGGTACTTCAAAGGCGCAACAAGCAATAGACAGTTGGAACAGTGAGAATAAATAAAATACTTCTAGATTATATTATCGGTATTATATTCTAGTTCATCTAGGCGCTCAAGCCACTCTTGAGCTAACCTTCCTGTTCTTTTGGCAGACCAATCATTTAGTATATAACCGACAATAGCACCAATTATGGGAATAATTTTTGTGATGCTTCGCGTAATAACTTTTATGAGCATTCTTTTTGCTGTTTTGCTCGCAGTCTTGCGTCCTGATTTTACAACTTTTTGGAAAGTTTGTTTGATAATTTCTTGGCCTAATTCTATTTTAGTTCCATCTATTGCTTCATCACGTTTTTTTTCCCAAACTTTTTTAACATCAGTAGTTTCGAGTTGAACTACTTTCCTTAAAGCTTCACCTTCTGGAGGAATTTCACTGAGTATATAGTTTTTTAGTGGTTCTAATCTTGCATTGTCAGGTTTATATCCATAACTATAAGCTATTAAATAAATCATTTCTGCTTCCATCCTTGTAGATAAAATAATATCAATAAGCAGTGGAATTATTATGGTAGCCCATCCTATAAAACTTGTCCAAAATCCTATTTGAGCACATTTCCATGCTCTATTATGAATCATTTTTTTTGCAATCTTTTCTCTAGATAAATATGGATTTCTGGATGCTATTTTATCGAACTCTTTTTTTAATTTTTGTGAATCTAGCTTTAAGGAGTTTAACATCTGTCTTTCTAAATCTATTAATGTTAACGACAAAATTGTAGCTTATTTAAGCTATATTTAAGTAAGGATTCAGGTGAGAGCGATCGCTTCAGTGCTCAAAGTCTGCTAACTTCTAGAAATATTATATCCCACATTCCGCACTTCATATTGTATTATAAAAAATTATAAGAAAATCTCTATTTAATTAAGTAGAATTACTTATAGTATTTAGTCACTTCAAGTGAGGTCATAAAGCTGATGATTGCATTCTTATTGAGCATCAAAAAATGTCTTTAATAGAAGAAATAACAGTTGAAAATCTTGACCATTTAGGAATAGTTGCAGGGTGAATTGATGAAATAGGAATAGTGGAAGTAATTAACCAAAAATTAGGAGCAGATAATCGAGAAAAAATTGCTACTGGACAAGTAATAAAAGCTTTAATTTTGAATGGATTAGGGATGGTCTCACATCCATTATATTTATTTAGTCTAGTCAAATTTTTGAAGACAAAGCTATAGAAAAATTATTAGGCACAGGTATAAATAGTGAATACTTAAACGATGATAAAATAGGTAGAGTAATGGATGATATCTATCAATTAGGACTAACAAATTTATTTATAGAGATAGGATTATTAGTTATTAAAAAGTCTAAAATAGAGACGAAATTTGCTCACTTAGATTCAACATCATTTCATCTACATGGGGAATATAATAATATTGAAACTGCTGAAAATTATCAAAAAATACCAATATTAATTACAAGGGGATATTCTCGCGACCGTCGGCCAGAATTAAAACAATGTGATTTTAATAACAAGCGATCGCATGCCAACGCATATGTTCGCACCACTTGAATTCCTAAGAAAATGAATTAATGCTATCAACAGGAGTGTAGTTGCTCAATTATTTTCTGCTGCCAAAAGAAAGCCGTGAATTGCTAACAACACTCATGCCACTGATTTTTTTGTGTTCTATAGAATTAATTTGTTTAATTTGTTGGCTCAAATTTTGATGATGATTCATATATCTTTTTGTGCGACATAATGAAGTACAGAATGTGGGCTAGATAATAATAACAGAGACTTTAATCTACCCTCTTCGTTAAAAATGCCTTTATGGTATAGCAGAATACTCTTACTTCCTTCCCCAAGAAGAGCACCTATAATACAATAAATTAAGCGATCGCTAACTAGATTTAGATTTATGGCAAGAACTATACTACAAAGTCGACCACAGTAGAGACGTTGCATGCAACCTCCCTACAAAGATACTAATTGTAGTGTAAATATAGGAAATAATTATCAAAAATACGCCACATATATAAGCAAGACGTAAGTCCTGGTGAAGTTAGTGTTCCCGTAGGGGCCTAGGATGACATCCTTACCTGGCACATGCCTGGCGATCGCTTCTTGAGAGCCAGAAAAAACTATTTTCCGAAAAATAAGCTTTTAAAAAAGGTAGTCGTTTAATCAACTTGTAGGTAAAATAAAAAAATGATAACTTTGCCAACAGGCCAACTGCCCTTAAAGATGAAATCTCTATTCCCTATTCTTGGTCTAAGTTTCCTGTCACTAACTCTGACAAATTGTTCTTTGTCTCCAGAACAAATAGCCTCTCGAATAGAACCTAGTATTGTTAAAGTATTTTATCGAAATGAACCAGGACATGGCACTGGGTTTTTCGTCCCTGGAGAAAAAGGTCTCTGTACTGTACTCACGGCGGCCCATGTTGTGAAAAAAGAAGGGAAAAATGCATTACAAACTAATGATGGGGAGGTTTGGGATGTTGCTAAAGTGGAAATATTTCCTAGTGGTATAGATTTGGCTTTGGTCAGTTTTAAGCCGGAAAAAAGAAAGTGTAATTATTCGCCACTGAAAATTGGGAATTCTGATGGTCTCAGAAAAGGTAGTTCTATCTATATTTCTGGTTTTCCTATTCGGAGTGGGCATTTGGTATCACAGTTTGTTTTGGGCAGTGTTTCTCGTTTGGATAAGTTGGCCCAGGGTTATGGGGTTTCTTATCAGGCTTTGACTGTGGGGGGTATGAGTGGTGCCCCTGTTGTT
>JAKQYF010000211.1 GCA_023356535.1 Trichodesmium sp. MAG_R03
TCTGGATTTTTCAGCATTACTGCTAAGTTAAAACTGAGATTAGATAAATAAGGAAAAGGATGGCTAGCATCAATAGCTAGAGGAGTAAGTACAGGAAATATATGTTCTTCAAAATAGTTTTTTAGATATATTTTTTGTTCTCGATTTAAGTCTATATAATTTAGGATATAAATGCCATTTTTCCCTAATTCTGGTCGTAAGTTTTTCTCAAAGAATTGGTGTTGTAAAAAAAACATTGGTAATAGTCTTTGATTAATTCCATGTAGTTGTTCTTGAGGACTAAGACCATCAGGAGTTAACTTATAAACTTCAGCTTCTATTTGTTTTTTCAGAACTGCTACCCGAACCATAAAATATTCATCTAAGTTAGAACTAAAAATTCCGAAAAATTTTAAACGTTCTAATAGGGGAGTCCTGGGGTCTAAGCCTTCAGATAAAACCCTACGATTAAACTCTAACCAACTAAATTCTCTGTTAAAATAGTATTCTGGGTTACTAAGATTTTTTTCTACAGGAGTTTCTACTGTATTTTTTTTATTTTTGGACATGGTTAATTAGAGGGTTTAAATTCACATTTATTGTAAGCTAGTCTCTATTACTTGTAAAGTATATTTAATAGTTTATTGCTGGCAAAAGAACAAGAATGGTCAGAAACAGGATTGATTATTTTTTTCTTGCTAACATATTCCCCTCAATTAAAGATCATACAAATATTATGGCGTTTGATGAAATATAAAGAATTAGAAATAGAAGCTTATGAAAGTTATAGCAATCCTAAATAGGTTGTGACAATTAAAAAACTAGAAATCAACTCTGAAAGTTCTACCCATCAACCATTACCTCCCAACATATTCTCAAAAAGTGGCAAGATTTTTGACAGGAATAAAATAGGATGGCTATATACCAATTTCATCAACTTAGACTACACTACTTGTCTTAATATTTATCAAATGTTGACATATGATATGTAGCCATACTTAAGGAAATTATTGGTATTATATGAGTTTAGTAAATGCAGCCGCAAATATTCTGAAAATTTTTGGGCACAGAATATACACCAGATTTCGGGTAAATGATGAAAATTACAGCAGATTTCAGGCAAATGAGTTATGGGCTAATATCATGTCCGGTTGAATAGGTATAAATAAATTAGGGAGAAGTAGGGGCGAACGGCCGTTTTGCTTGCCCATACTTCGTTAACACTGCGCCACATGAAACGCCCCTACAGAAGTTAGGAGGGAAGAGGAGGAAGTTTTTTATCACTTATCACTAATTATCCGGACATGATATAAATGGTAAAAATTATGTAGTGCAGGCATCTTGCCCGCGTAAATGTACCTTATAACAAAGGAAAGCGCTGTATGTAGTGTGGGATCTTACCCGTGTAAATATACCTCATAACAAAGGAAAGGGCTGTATAATTAATTTTGCATAAGCACTTATCTTTCAATGGACTCAAAAATATCAGGATTCAGAATATGTTGGCAGAGGTATTGATATGCTCTGGTATTTAGTTATAGATGAGAATAGTTAAGATAATTATAACAGGACTTACGCAAAGGATCTATATATAGTGCCTTGGTGCGTTACGAAGTGCACTTTTCATGTTGCGAAGCGTTCGCTCCGCTTGGCGTCAGCAAAACACACCCTACCAATAGCCTTCATACATAAGTCCTAATATTAAGATAATATTAAGACAATAATAAGATAATAATTAGGATAATAAATAAGATAATATATTTATAGCAAATATTGCTTGGGGTGTACATATATCCCGACGTTGATACGGAGCATACAATGGGGTACTTAAACCCCCCCAACCCCCAACAGTTAAATATTATATTTTTGTATATTGTTAAGGAATAAACTGATGGTAAGTCAACATCAAAAAAACCTATCAAGATTAAAATCTCGATTACAATTGATTAGTTTAGTGGGAACACTGACAATTAATTTTAGTTTTCCAGTGCCAGTTTTGGCTGCTTTCTTAACAAACTGGTTTTTTGATCCAGATAATAATCAACTTCAGTTTACTCTCCCAGTAGGTACAATTCCTACCTATTCTGTTGAAAGCCAACCTACTCGTCTAGTTATCTATATTCCAGATACCAAAGTTAGTGTAGATTTGACTGAATTATATCCAACAAGGCTGGTGCGTAAGGTTAGTCTCTCTCAAGAGGGATCACGAAAAGCAAAAATTATTATAGATTTTGCTCCGGAGGTAGTTATATCTACTAAAAAAGTTAAATTAGAACAGGTCGAACCGCAAGAAAATAGTTGGCAGTTGCGTTTACTTATGAGTGAGGAAGAAATCTCAACTCTAACAGAAGCAATAGTTTTAGATGGAGATTCTATTACACCAACAACTCTATTGACAGAAAACACAGAAATCGAAAATTCTGAATCTACCAAAGCAGAAGATAATCAAGCTTCTACTCCACCAAAGCAAAATGGAGTAGATTTTATAGAGACCGATCCCAATGCAAAATCTTCTCTACCTAACCCCCCACCTTCGGCAGATCCTTCCATTCCATTCCTAGTTATCCCCACTGACAAACCAGGTGGTGTCAGATTTCCATTAATAGACGCTTTGGCTAGTCAAAAGTCTCCTACTACAACCTCTGATATTGTGGAAGTGCCACAACTCCAAGTTAAACAAACTGAAGAGACTTTTGTTCCGCCTCCTCCAGAACCTGAATTTGTAGAAGAACCAAACTACAGCACGACCGAATCAGTCGATGTAATTTCTTTTGGAGAAACTTTACCTGGAACTTCGGGGGAAAATCAATCTGAAGATAATGCTTCTATCTTAATTGAAAAAGGAGAAGTAATAAGTTTAATTTACCCTACTGACAAATTTATACTACCACGGGGTATGGAGATACAGGAAGTGTTGCTTCTCCAAGAAGCGATCGCTGATCAATCTGGTAAAATTATAGTACCAGCTAAAACACCTGTAATTGGTAGTTTTAATACTAATAGTCATGGGAGTCAATTTATGGCCAGAGCCATATATTTGAATGGTCATTTGATCCCTTTTTCGGCTCGATCTGAATTGCTCCGAGGGCACCCTGATTTTGATGAAAGAGTTTTAGCAGGTAGTAGTGCTGGTGGGGGATTAGCATTATTGCTGCTAACGACTTCAGGTTTTGGTTTCTTGGCAGGAGCAGCTCTTGGAGCAAGTAGTATTCTTCTTACTTCTCCTCGTTCTGTCACCATTGAACCAGAGCATATTATAGAAGTTCGTGTCGTTGAAGATTTACCACGCTCCAAGTTTTATGATACTAGCAGTTCTGAGGAGCTAAAATAAAGGGTGTTGCTGAATAATATCAAATCCGCTGGCTACAGATTTGATCTGACGATCAATAGTTTTTACTTAAGCTGATAGCTGAGATCATGTCCGGTAGCATCGTTTGTGCATAACATTAAGTCACAATTGGGAAAAAACCTTCTCCCTTATGCATTATAGCCTCTGTAAACATCCACCAAAGTCAAGTGTTCAGGCGGACATAATATGATCATAAAATCAAGAGTGTAAAAATTACTGTATTAGCTAGAAATTATTAGTTTCAGGTGAAGCAAGCCCAGGCCCCAGATTTTTAAAGAATAGGTTTTGAGCACTGTCGTTTTGATAAATGCAATCAATCTCTGGTTCATCATTAATATTTCCTGTATACCCGAAGGTATTCATCCGATTTTTACAATCACGCACTTGCTCATTGTTGACTAATTTTCTTTGCTGTAGAATTTCCCAGTTACTTCTGCGGATAACACATCCTGGTTTTAGACCAGGCTGAGATACATAGACATTAAAAGGGTTTAAAGTCAAGAAAATGTTCATATTCATTACCATTGCACTCGCTCCAAACTGTACACAAATCTCCGGGTTAGGTACACTGCGATCTATAAATTCACGAGAGGCCATGTTTTGTGGGGTAAAATTAGCAGTGGAGCTAAAAGCAATGCCAATACCAATACCCAAAACAAATACTCCTCCTAAAATAGCCAGAGTAGCATAATTAAATCTAGATGGTTGGTTGGTGGTTTGAGTTGTGCGTTTCATATAGATGTAAATGTTATAATATAATATTTCAATTAAAATTATTTGAGCAACTATTGGGCCATTACTAATGAGAAAAACTTGATTTCTGTTGTTTCTAACATACAGCAAATTCCTAGTAACTGGACTTTTATAACAAAAAGGTTAAAAAAAAAGTTAAAACCTTATAAAGTAATATTTTTATCTTATAATTAACCGTTTTTTTCTTGATATACCTAGGCTTTAGCTATTTTTAGTTCTTTGAGGTATTTCCCTTGCTAATACTCGGTTTATAGCCATTTTTGGTGTGAAAAATCTCAAAGTCCAGATCATATGAAGTACAAGTATTAACAAAGAACCCTCTCGAGTAGAGCAGGTTTAAATTAAACTTTTGTAGCGCGAGCATATTGTCTGTCATAGCCAGATAAGATATAATAATTGATCGAATCCACTGTATTTCTACAACTATAAATTTTAGCAGGGAGATTATTAGTGTTGAGTCAGTATAAAAAATATTTACCCTAATCTATAGTATAATAACTTTCAAGTTAGGTTTTTTTCAAGTCAAAAGTTATAATCAAAAAGTCAGATGACAAAAAACTTAATTGGTTTTTCATTTATTATTTTAGTGTAATATTAAGTTTTATGTTATTATGTTATGGTTTAGATCATTAAAGAGATAATACCGATTTCATAAACTTAGGCTACACTGCTTATCTTAATTAATATATAATATTGAGATATGATGTGTTGCCGTACTTGAGAAAATTGGTATAACGTTAGTTTATAAGTAAGCAGGATAGAATAGTGTCTGTAGAGACTATAGAGAAACCTATAACTTCCAAAGTCCGCAAAACTGCACCGCGTTATCGTGTTCTACTCCATAATGATGATTTTAACAGCATGGAGTATGTGGTGCAAGTATTAATGAAAACAGTCCCAAGGTTAACTCAACCTCAAGCTGTGAGTATAATGATGGAAGCTCACTCGAATGGTATCGCATTGGTAATTATATGTGCTTTAGAACCTGCTGAGTTCTACTGCGAAAATTTGAAAAATTATGGGCTAACCAGCACCATAGAGCCTGATGAGTAATTTGATTGTCATATATAATTCGGGTATCTCTGAGTATAAACTCGGTTTCTTATTTTTGTAGTTTTTGGCAATGTCTAATTTATTATTATTTCACAAAATAGCAGAGTTTTCGGCTCCTACAAGAATTGCAATTTTTATTATCATATTATTTTTGGTATGGGTACCACTGGCAATACTAATATATATTTTGGTAGAAGATATTAATCTAGAGAGCATATGGGCGATCGCCCTACTCTACATTGAGTTTATTATTTTAGTTAGGTTATGGGGAAAGAAAGTATATCAACAACCACACCTATTACGTTGTTACGGTTTCATAATAAATAGACGTAATTTTCAACTATTTTTCGAAGGTTTAGGAATAAGTTTATTTAGTCTATTTAGTTTGTTTATATTAGAGACATTTTTGGGGTGGGTAGTATGGCAGTCTCCCTCAGAAAAGCTACTGCAATTTATTTTAGAAGGTTTATTGATTTCTGTAGGTATTGGTTTTGCTGAAGAGTTATTATTTCGGGGTTGGTTATTAGATGAGTTGGATAGAAATTATCAACCAAAAATAGTTTTATGGGTGAGTAGTATTGTTTATGCAGTACTACATTTTATTAAACCTATAGAAGAAATTTTGCGAACTTGGCTGCAATTTCCGGGTTTAGTTTTATTAGGTATAATATGTGTTTGGGCAAAACGTAGTAGTGAGATCAAGTTAAACCAATTTTCTAATAAAAAACAAGAATTATTGGGTTTGCCTATAGGTATTCATACTGGTTTAGTATGGGGATATTATATTGTTAATGTCGGTAGTTTAGTGAAATATGATGATGAAGTTCCAGAGTGGTTAGTGGGAATAGATAGTAATCCTTTAATGGGTTTTATGGGGTTGTTATTTTTATGCACAATTGCTCTCTGGGTAAGAAGAAGTTGATTTTGATAAATAGGTGCTGTAAGCCAATCCCTGTAATACTTTCAGTTCAGTTGAGCAAATCATTTTTGAGGATAGCTTTGTACTCTCCAGTTAATTTTTTAAAAATGTTAAAACAAGTTCCTGTATTCTCTTCCACAGAAATAAGTCCATAATCATCACTAGATTAAGAGCATGCTGAAACAAGAACCGTTTAAACCTGAAAATTATTATATCCTTGCAGTTGATGATATTTCTACTAATCTGAAATTGTTAAGATTAATCTTAGAACCTATAGGTTATAATATTACTTTTGCCAAGAGTGGTCATCAAGCAATAGAAAAGGTTAAGGTTTCAAAACAAGATTTAATTCTACTAGATTTAATGATGCCTGAAATGAATGGACTAGAAGTGTGTAAACAATTAAAAAGTGACCCAGAGTATGCTAATATTCCAATTATTTTTATCACTGCAAGTAATGAACAAGAACATATAGTCAAGGCTTTTGAATTAGGAGCAGTTGATTATATTAATAAACCATTTAAAAGAGCCGAACTTTTTGCTAGAATTCGCAATCATTTACTCCTAAAACATACAATTGATAAATTAAAGTCTACACAAATAGAGTTGAAAAATGCCTTGGCAGAAGTTCAAAAAATTGCCAATACTGATCCCCTGACAAAAGTCTTAAATCGTCGTTGTTTGTTTAATTTCGGCTATCAAGAATTTAATCGTGTTAGTAAATATGGTAAGGCTCTTTCTATTTTATTAATGGATTTAGACAACTTCAAGAAAATTAACGATAACTACGGTCATCAAGTGGGAGATCAAGCTTTATGTACAGTAGTTAAAAGTATTAAAAATACTATTCGCAATGTTGATTTTTTCGGTCGATACGGCGGAGAAGAATTTATGACTATTTTGCCTGAAACTAATGTAGAGAAAGCATTCATATTGGCAGAGCAAATCAGAAAAATGGTATCTAGCAATATTATTAAAACTGACAAGGGAAGTATCCTGCTAACAATAAGCATTGGCGTTAGTACATATTCTGCTAAAGATCAGAGCTTAGATGATATAATATCACGAGCAGATAAAGCAGTTTATCAAGCAAAGCAACAAGGAAGGAATAAGTCCTGTATAATATAGTTATAGGGCTAGTAACTGTTGGTTATAATTTATACTACTTGGATTCAACACCCAATATGGCTTGAATTTATCCATGCTTAAGTCCAACTAGAGCGTATTTTAACTACTAAAGCTCATTTTAACTCTCTTGGGTCGGGATTACTTGCTATAAAGTCTTTGATCAACATAAAGATACAACGTGCTACTTTTCTCTACTGTTCTGTACTTTTTTATAATCATTTAGGATTGGTATAGTAAATATAATCAGGACTTAACCTGAGGAAGCGATCGCTATAATATATCATTTGTTTGTAGTTTTACTTTAGCCCACGAAATACAGCCTATTCCATCTAAGTGTAGTATATAGCAATCCGCCCATAGGTGGTGATAATTCAAAAATGAGAAATCAACTCCGAAACTCTTACCCATTGAAAATTCCCCCCAAACCCCCCATACAAAAAAGCGGTAAGATTTTGGACACAAATAAAATAGGGTTGCTATAGTGATAGTGATTATAATATATTGACTCAACAAAAATGAAACCTTAACTTCATACTTCAAAAACTATCAGGACTTACCCACGGGCACTACACGAGGGTGAGGGCAAATGCCATTCGCCTCTACATATGGCGTTTTCAAGGTGAAGCATGGGTAAATCCTGACTATTTAAAAAGTTAGTGCTTCTCTGCTTCATCAACTACCAAATCCTCTGTAAATAAAGAGTAAGGGTTTTCCTGATCTCCTATTCCCTTTGTTCTTTTTTACTATATTATTTTTTTTTTAATTTAATATTATTATACTCATAAAATAACTATCACATCTACCATCATAATAAATTGTGGAACATATAGAATTATTAAGTCTGGGTCTTTCTGGACTATTTGCTGGTATACTAGCCGGTTTTTTAGGTATTGGTGGAGGTATCGTAATGATACCAGTATTAGTAACATTAGGATATCAACCAGTACAAGCAGTTGCTACTACCACTTTATCCATTTTGATAACAGCTATTTCTGGCAGTATTCAAAACTTGCATACGGGAAATTTAACTATTAGTCGAGTAATAGGAATAGGCTTTCCTGCTTTGATTACTACTCAGTTAGGAGTGTACTTAGAAAATAAATTTTCTTCTCGTTGGTTATTATTTGCTTTTGGATTATTTCTAATTTTTAATATCTATTTAGTCGAGTTTCGCAAACAGGTGACAAGAAGAAAAAAGCAGCAAGAAGAATTAGAAGAAAATCTGCACGAAGATATTCTAGTTAAATTAAACAATACTAATAATCAAGATTTGGTAGAAGAATTTGTTTTACCTAGTACTCCCGAACCTTTGCCATTAATAGAGCAAATAATCAAAGAAATGAATTCTCAAATTCCAGGGAAATACATGATACCTCTTGCTAGAATTACTACTGGTAGTTTAGCTGGATTATTAGCAGGTTTATTTGGTTTGGGAGGTGGGGTAATCATGGTACCTTTGCAAATATTATTATTAGGGGAAAAAATTAAGGTAGCTATTCAAACTAGCTTAGGAGTAATTATAATTACAGCTTTTTCTGCTTGTATAGGTCATGCAGTTAGGGGAAATGTTTTATGGGAACCTGGATTATTGTTAGGATTTAGTGGTTTATTAGGAGTACAATTTAGTACCAGATTTTTGCAAAAATTACCAGACGAAGTTATTAGTTTGGCTTTTCGTGGATTGTTAGTAATTATATCAATTTACATTTTTTGGGAAGGTGTAATTATAGGCTAGATTGGAGGTAAGAAGTCAGCTATTAACAATTAATAATAAATAGTTTCTGTTAGGGTTAAAACACCTTGATACCCTTAATCTTAAGTTAAACATTATAATGGGAGATTCTTGTTGTAGTCATAAGATATTTTATTTTGCTTTGATTTAATTCCCCACCGTTGAGGCAACTTGAATTTACCACATAAGTATTTAGCCAATGTTGAGTCACAAAATGGCACAATATTTCTAATATGCTTATTAATTATCTGTTCTTCTATACCAAGTCAAAAGTTTGCCAGTTAATGGGATACTTCCAAACACCTAAAAAACTAAATTTTCTCATTATTTATATCACAAAAAAACCCATTTGGCATCTTTTTCAAGCTAAATACACTTGCTGGAGTAGGTAGTATATCGAGGAATTTCAGGTACTTGTAATGGCCAAGTGGGAACTAATATTATACCAATCATGATTAAACCAAGAAACTGTTAGGTTGATGATTAGGCTAGGAGATATCAAATTGGTTCTAGAAAAACATAGTTTTTGTTCCCCATTTCTGACGTCTGACTTTTGACTTGTAACTATTTTTAATAATTCATTGCATTAGCACGAGCAGTAGCAGCTTCGTCAGGGTGAATATTCAAGCGAGTTAAATTCACCCGACCCTTAGAATCTATTTCTCGTACCTTAACAATGACCTCATCTCCAATTGCTAGCTCATCTTCTACCTTACCCACGCGATAATCTGCAATTTGGGATATATGAACCATTCCTTCCTTTCCAGCAAATACTTCCACAAAAGCACCAATAGGAATAATTCGAGTCACTCGACCAACATAAACATCTCCAGGATTGAGTTTCTTGGTCATCCCTTGGATAATATTGCAAGCTTGTTTAGCTTTTTCACCATCCGCTG
>JAKQYF010000212.1 GCA_023356535.1 Trichodesmium sp. MAG_R03
GGCGGGCAGTTCGTCCGTGACAGCTTGTGGACTGGATAACGCCGACGTTGCCAGAATGAAGCAGGAATAGAACAGATAATTATAGATTTCTATAGATTATCGTAGGTTTCTAAGAACGGTTGCTGTATTCAGAGATCATCCGGCAGCAGGAAAAAACAACCCCTTAGATAATATTGTTTCTCAACTCCCTGTGGAATGGTTAGCAGAAATGGGTTTAGATCCCTCTCAAATTTTCAGTAATCAAATATTACAAATATTAAAGGACTTACTCAATAGTAGTAATTTAGACTGTATTAAATTTATTGCCTTAGAATTAGTTGATTTAACTAATGTTCCAGAGGAGGTTATTGATACTCTAGCTAATCGCATTCCCATCATTACAGATAGTGAAACACGCTGGCAACTAGCGCTAACATTAGGTAAACTTAATCCAGAGCATCCTTTAGGAGCTGTAGCTCAAAGCAAGAGAATACAATTAGATAGTAATCGTTTAAAATTATTCTTGGCATTACGGATAGGAGAAGATGATTTAATAGATGTTTTTTTGCAGGTTTACCCTAGAAGAAAAGATTATTTACCTGTTGGCTTACAACTCTTTTTATTAGATGAAGCTGAGGAAGTATTCTCACAGGTAGAAGCTAATGAAGAAGAAAGATATTTAAGTTTAGAATTTACAGCAGGAATTAGTGAAATTTTTAGTATTCAATTCTCTTTAGGAAATAATGAATTGGTGGAAAATTTTGTGATTTAGGGACAGCCTTTTTCTAGGATTTAACCTAACTCAAAACCTCCTGAAATTCTCTATTTATGAAGCTCCCGTTCTATTTCAAGATTATATCTATTTTAGAAGATAATTTGCGTTTAGGAACTGAAGAATACTTCAACAGAAAGGGAACGTTTATTGAGAATAGATGGAGGTGTGGTGCGATCGCGCCCCACACAGGAGGTTGATTATTGATTCATTAAAACAATATTTTGATGACGAATTAATATATAATCATCAAGTCACCCCAGCAGCAGCACCACCAGCCCACAAAATCTAAAGATTCAGAATTTCTAGCTCCTCTAAATTCTCAGCAGGTGTAAATCCAAATACACGGGAATAAAAATAAAATTCTCCATCTAAAGCACGTTTAATATTTTCGGAACGGCGAAAACCATGCTGTTCTCCTGCAAAAGCGACATAAGCCACTGGCAATCCTTTTTTCTGCAAAGCTTCTACCATTTCCTCCGCTTGATTTGGGGGTACAATTTTATCTTCTAATCCTTGGAAAAAAATTACAGGGCAAGACAAACTATCAGTAAAATTAATTGGCGATCGCTGTTGATAAATCTCTTTTTTCTCAGGATAAAGCCCTATTAATGCATCTAAATAACGGGATTCAAACTTATGAGTATCTGTTGCTAAAGCCTCTAAATCACTAACTCCATAATAACTTGCTCCTGCTTTAAATACATCCTTAAAAGTTAAGGCACATAAAGTCGTATAACCTCCGGCACTACCACCAGAAATAGCCATGCGATTACTATCTACTAATCCCTGTTTAGCTAAATATTGAGCTCCATTTACACAATCATCAACATCAACAATACCCCAATTATTTTTGAGTCTTTGCTGATATTCTCTTCCATATCCAGTACTACCTCCATAGTTAACATCAAGTAAGGCAAAACCACGACTTGTCCAATATTGAATTTTTAAGCTTAAACTACCAGAAGTTGCTGCTGTTGGACCACCATGACTTTTAACTAAAAGAGGTGGTTTTTCTCCTAAAGGTGCTGTGTAATCTTTGTTAGTCGGAGGGTAAAATAAACCATAAGCAGTCTTACCATTTTCTGTAGGAAATTCTATTGTTTTAGGAATAGATAAATAACCAGAATCAATTTTTAAATCTGTAGAACGTTTTAAAATATCAATGTCACCTGTCGATGGATTTATTTGTATAATTGAACTAGGTTCTGTGGGGGAACTTCCCAGAAAACAAACTTTGTTGTCTTTTGCTTTTAAAGAAGTAATAGAAGTGTAGGATATTTCTATTTCCTCTAGATGTTTTTTAGTAGTATCAAGAGTTGCCAAATGCCAAATTCCATTCCGAGAAAAAGTGCAGAGGATTTTGTTAGCTTCTATGAAGGCATAAGTAGACATTCCAAATACCCATTGTGGCATTCCAAACTCGGCATTTAAAGAATACAATATATCTACATTTGCCTTGTCAGTAATTTCGGAAACTTGATAAAGATTCCACCATAAGGAGCGATCGCTCACAAAACATAACATTCCATCTGGAGACCACTGGGGTTGAAAAATAGATTCTTCTTTTCCTCCAGCCACGAACTTATGTTCATCCAATGAACCATCTATATTCACCTGAGCTACCCACAGTTCCGTACCATCCCAAGGCATATTTGGATGATTCCAGCTAATCCAACAAAGCTTGGAACCATCAGGACTCAAACGTGGTGAGGCATAAAAATCATAACCCTCTGCTAAGATCTGGATATCTTCTCCATTTTTGAGGTTAATGCTAACTATCCTATTGGTAGGTTCCCCATCCTTTGTATGATCTTCTTGAATACAAATTAGGCGATCGCGCTGTTTATCTATGACAGCATCAGCATAACGTAGGTCTGCTGATGGGGTTAAAGGTTGAGGTTCTGTTCCTGGTGTTTGGCGATAAAGACCTTGGTCTTTGAAGTTAGAAAAATATATCGTACCATCTGCCACTAAGAAAGCTCCACCACCGTATTCATGGACCCGGGTACGTACATTAAAAGGTGGAGGAGTAATATCAGTTGTCTGTCCATCTGGAGTATGGCGCACAATTACATTTCTTCCACCCTCCGAAGGTCGTCCTTCAATCCAGTAGATATCATCACCATCAATGTTGATACTACTCAATCCAATTGTTCCAGCTACAATTAAATCGGTAGTTATAGGCGATTTCCAAGAACCTAATGGTGCTATTTGTGTCATAGTTAGGATGAATATATACTATAGCATTTACTTTAATTTTGTCATTGTCAATTGTCAAGTGTTTTTTTGTTAAGTTTTCGACCAGACTTCACTACCATTTCGGAAGTCGAAAAAGTAGGCAGAAAAATCGCCTTATATTCTTTAACTAAAAACCGTGGGACACCAACGAAAAATTTTAACTCTCAACAGTTAAACGCCCTTCTGCTTTACCAAACCTAAGGTAATGTTCTAAGCCATTAATAAAACGACCATTTGCTACAGCACTGGCAACTCCCGGGTAAGTTGCTAGATAAAATTGCTCATCAAAAGCACACTGAGGCGATTTGGGTGCTTCTCAAGATGAAAAACCCTACTATATACGGTGGTGGCTGCGCAAGTCTTGTTTAGATAATGTCTGTAGGACTTACCCATGAACGTTATTAGTAGGGTGTGTTTTGCTGACGCCAAGCGGAGCGAACGCTTCGCGACTTGAATTGGGCACTTCGTAAGGCACCAAGGCTCTATATATAGTACCTTTTACTCTAAACTTAAATCTTTGAGCAAATCACTGACAAGGTCTCGGTCATCTTGAGTTAATAAACGATGCTTAACGGGGTAAACCTTATAATCTACTCCGCCTATTTCTTGTCTCAAGACAGAAATTGTTGTTTTAACAGCATCATAACCAATCTGAAGACCAGACTGATCAATCATCAACTCTAAAGGACTATTGGGATCAAGTAACATTTTAGCTTTATTCCTCGACAGATCTACAATTCCAAAAACCTTAACTTTTCTAATTAAACCAGATTCTGCCACTGCTGCAACTGCCATCTCCGTTGCTATATTTGACCCACCCCAAAGTATCTGAACATCAGGATTATCTTTTAGTAGTTTTTTCACTTTTATAATATCACTATCAAAAGCAACACTAACAGAGTCGATGATTTTAAAAGAAATACCCGATTCGTTAATTGCTTTTAATACTCCTTGAAGATAAGGATAGTAGCGATCATAAATAGCACCATCAACTAAAGCAATTTGAACTGATTTTGAGGGAAAATTAGTTAGTAAATTCTTTTGAGTCCATTCTGCTATATATTGCCCTGAATCATAGCCCATTTGAAAACTATCTGTACTATAGCAAGCAATGGCTAAATCTTCTGCATCCATAGGGTCAAAGCAGAAATCAACAGTGAGAATAGCCACTCCAGCATCCCTAGCTAGTTTAAGCGCATCAAGTGACTTCACAGGATCTTCAGGTGTTAAGACAATCCCATCAATACCATCCTTAATTAACTGATTAATTATTTTGGCTTCGTTATCGACGCCACTGGAATAAGAAATTACCCAAATTTCGACACGACGGTTAGCAGCACGACGCATCCCCAATTCATAAGCATCAAAAAGACTGTGACGATTTTCTGGTTTGAGCAAAGCTATCCTTAAACGGGGTAAGCGTGCTTGTTTGATTTGCTGTTCCCAATTAGGCATCCTATTGGTTTCCTGCCAATTTTTAGCCTGTTTAATTTGAAAGATTGACCACATTTTTGCTCCCCACAGATCAGCCCCTTTTAATTTTGCTTCTCGCAGATTAGCAGGTTTTAATTGCGCTCCTCTCCCGTTAGTCTTGCTACTTAAATTAGTAAAACGCAACGAAGCATTCTCTAGATTAGCTTTATAAAAATCAGCTCCTCTTAAATCTGCTCGATTCAAATTCGCTGATTGTAAGTTGGCTCGATAGAAAATAGCATCATGGAAATTAGCCCATAAACCTCTAGTATTGACTAGATTCGCTTCATAGAAATCGGCTGTATCAAGATTAGCTTTATACAAATTACTATTATCTAAATTACTGTTTCGGAGTTTGGCTTTCTTTAAATTGGCTTGTGCTAAATTAGCACCTTGTAAATTGACACCCGTTAGATTCGCACCTTCTAAATTAGCATTGGTCAAGTTTGCACCTTCGAGATTACTCCCTTGTAAATTAATTCCCACAAGACTAGCACCTGAGAGATCGGCTCCTGTTAAATTTGAATAGGAGAGATCCATTGAATATTTATTAACCTTCAGTAAACCCTGAGTGAAAGATAAAGATTGGCAAGGATTAAGGGTAAGATTAACCATCTTTGCTTTCACTGCTTTTAGTCCTGGATTACCTTGGCAAGATTTATTTAAAACTTTTAGGGCAGCAATTCGTCCATCACTATGTTCATAGCCAGATTCTTTACGTAGAACATTTCGAGCCTCTTGTATCTCCTGTTTTTTTCGATTGGGTATGGCAATCACATAAGACACTAAGGCAAACAACAGTGCGCTCTGACTTAACACAACCGCTAACTTGAATAAAGAAATATTTTGCACCCATTTAACAAAATCAGAAATTTTCGTATCTAAAATAGAAATTGGCTTTAATAGTTGAGGTTCTTTTAATATAGCCTCTTCAGAACTACTTTTAGATTTTTCAGGATTGGGAGATTCAGGGTTACTCATTTCTTCTAGTAAATTTTTGTCTTTTTTATCCATTAGTAATTGCTCCTATCAAAAAACAATAAAAATCAATAATTATTGAAACATATCTCTTAACATATCTTTCTTTAAATCTTGAAATCCTTGAGGGGTAAAAATATTTATTAAAACCAGGTCAGAAGACTGAGTTCGGTTTTGAGTAAAATCAATCGCAATACCACCTAAATCGAATTTGGAAATAGCAACTTGTTTTAAAAAACTAGCATGATTGATTTCTCCTGGTATTGTTTTGAGAATTTTTAAAGTCATTTTTCCGACAATATATCCTTCTAAAGATACATGGTCAAACTCGCTTTTTAGTTTAGATTTTGCCTCTTGAACAATAGGTATATCAGAGTCTAATGAGGGAACAACTTCTGTTATAATTACTTTATCTGTAACTCCGTATTCTTCTAAGTTGAACTGTAGTTCTTCTTTATGAGTGAATGACAGGGAAGAAACGACCCAATGCTCTCCTTCCCCTTGAGCTAAATTAATAAATCGTGCTATATTACTAGCAGTTCCTGCTGTAATGACTAATCTACAGTTTATTCCCGTGTTTTTTTCCCACTGTTTTAATGAGTTATAACCTTCCTTTACATAGGGAGTATTACGGGGATAAAATCCTACGGGACTGAGTAAAGAATTGTCATTGCCTTGATTTCCTTTTTCTTTATACTCTAAAACTTGGTCATAGGGAGCTAAAGTCTTCTCTTCAACCTGTGCTTTGACTAAAGCGTCTCTGACTGCTTTTAATCCTGACATACCATAGCTATCATCTTGAACATAAGCACAGATTTCAGAGCTTTTTACCCCAGCATTTAAAGCCATTTTAACCACAGTTTCTATTTCCTGTGCATAACTCGCACGATAATTAATGATTAGTTCAGATGGCGATCGCAAAAGCTGAGAGCCAGTAAAAAACCCAACGGCAGGAATATTGTTTTGCTGTAAAATTGGCAATGTTTGTTTTGCGGTTGGTGTACCGACATTTCCTATCATAAAAAAAATCCCAGATTCAATCAACTGTTGTGTCTTTTGACGAGCAACTAAAGGCTCATAATAATCATTTTCAAAGATTAACTTAATTTTTTTTTCCTTTACTAATTGACCATCAAGTGCAGCTTGTAAACCAGATTTCATCCTATTCCCTAAAATCTCTTCTTGTCCTTCTAACGCGAGGACAGAACCTATTCGAATTGTTTGTTTAGTAATTCCTGCTTGGGAAATTGTATGATCTGAATTTTTTGAATCTACATTTTCATTTAATTGAACATCAGTAGTAGGGTTTCTAAGACGGTTAGGACTACAAGCCGAAGTACAAATCATCATAAAGCCCATACAACCGACTAAGATGGTAAGACTTAAATTTTGTTGCTTATCTATTTTTTTTTCTACAGTCATATCTAAAATATAGGCATAAACTAGGTTTTTCTTCAAATAGAGCCAGCTAAAAAAAATAGGTTATCTATTAATCCCATTAATCTTTTTCTTGTATACCAACTATCTATTAGTATAGTTTAAAATGGTAATTTTTTCTTAGTGACTACATTAAAAATAATTTATTCAAAAGGTTTGTGAAATATTGAAAAACTCAGGGTTACTTATTTATTCTTGTAATTTTTTTTATTTTCTATCCATGAGTAATTTTTCCGATAAAGAAACCAATAAGAATTAATAATTATTGGAATATATCCCTTAGTTTATCTTTATTTAAATGTTTAAATCCTTGAGGGGTAAAAACAGTTATTAAAATCAGGTCAGAGGACTGATTTCGGCCTTCAGTGAAATCAATTGCAACACCACCTAGATCAAATTTGGAAATAGCAACTTGTTTTAAAAAACTATCACGATTAATTTCTCCTGGTATTGTTTTGAGAATTTTTAAAGTCATTTTTCCGACAATATATCCTTCTAAAGACACATGGTCAAACTCGCTTTTTAGTTTAGATTTTGCCTCTTGAACAATAGGTAGATCAGAGTCTAAGGAGGGAACAATTTCTGTCTTAATCACTTTGTCTGTGATCCCGTATTCTTCTAAGTCGAACTGTAATTCTTTTGTATGAGCACCTGACAGGGCGGAAATGATCCAATATTCTCCTTTGTCTTGAGCTAAGTGAATAAATCGTGCAAGATTCCCATAAGTTGCTGCTGTAACTACTAATCTACAGTTGATTCCCGTATTTTTTTCCCACTGTTTTAATGAGTTATAACCTTCCTTTACATAGGGAGTGTGACGAGTATAAAATCCTATGGGACTAAGAAAAGGATTGCCTTTATTGCCCTTTTCTTTATACTCTAAAACTTGGTCATAGGCACGTAAGGTGTTCTCTTCAGCCTGTGCTTTGACTAAAGCGTCTCTGACTGCTTTTAATCCTGACATACCATAGCTGTCATCTTGAACATAAGCACAGATTTCATAGGGTTTGACTCCAGCATTTAAAGCCATTTTAACTACAGTTTCTATTTCCTGTGCATAACTCGCACGATAATTAATGATTAGTTCAGATGGCGATCGCAAAAGTTGAGAACCAGTATAAAAACCGACGGCAGGAATATTGTTTATCTTTAAAATTGGCAATGTTTCTTTGGCGGTTGGTGTACCAAAATTTCCAATCATCAAAAAAATACCAGATTGAATCAACTTTTGTGTCTTTTGACGAGTAACTAGAGGCTCATAATAATCATTTTCAAAGATTAACTGAATTTTTTTTCCCTGTACTAATTGGTCATCTAGTGCATTTTTTAAACCAGATTTCATTCTATTACCATAAATCTCTTCTGGTCCTTCTAAAGCGAGGACTGAGCCTAGTCGAATTGTTTGTTGAGTAATTCCTTCTTGGGAAATTGTATGATCTGAATTTTTTGAATCTACATTTTCATTTAATTGAACATCAGTAGTAGGGTTTCTAAGACGGTTAGGACTACAAGCCCAAGTACAAATCATCAGAAAACCCATACAACCTACTAAGATGGTGGGACTTAAATTTCGTTGGTGATCTCTTTTTTTTTCTGTAGTCATATCTAAAATATCGCTTCAAACAAGGTTTGTCTTAAGTAGAGCAAGCTCAAAAAAAGACGTTGTATATTAGCTATAAAATGTAAAAATAAGTTGTACAAATTTTATTTTAGATAAATTGTGAAATTTAGCTGCCATTAAATTTAGTTTTTATAAAAACCTATTTGGGTTACTTTGACATGAATCCTTATTTATAACAAGATTTTCTGATCAAGCATATGTAAATTGTAACATATCTTAACTTACTTTTTCCAACTTCTCTATATTCCATTGAATTTTACTCTTCTGAAATATTCTATCTGTATACAGCATGGTTTCAGGATGATGTTTATGGGGCATGGAGGTAATTTGAGCTCCATTTGATTTTATCCTCTGTTGAGAGTTTCAGATGCGACTCTTTCCATGGCGATCGCGATCGCTGAATAGATGACTATTCTCTTTCTTTCTAATTCTGTTTGGGATTTTTCTGTGCTGGGGAGATGTTTGTCAATTAAACTGGTTTTATTTTCTAGATAGATTTCGCGGTCGATACCACTTATATCCTTGTTTTGTGAACTGGCAATCTAACTATACTAAAAAGCGATCGCCTCTGGGGAGAAAAAGGCGATCGCTCTTTTGTAAAAAAGAACTAAAGTTGTGACTGCTCAAGTTAGAAGTTTAGAGGTTGAACAAAAGTCTCTGTAATCGTTCCTTCGACTGGAAATCTTTTAGCAATTCCATAATCATGTAAGATATTATAGGGATTGAATGGTTCAAAATCGTAAACGTCTTTCAAAGTAGAGGTTATCTCAACATAGAGATCATTATCTTGAACCCAAAAATACGCCTCATGAAAATGATCAAACTTTCCTAATGCTAGTTGCCAGTTATCTATTCCATATCCAAATGGGATTAAATTATATCCTTGAGCGCCTCGCTCAATTCTCCCATTAGTTTCTCCGTTCCAGACAGAGTTCTTTGCGTGTTCTATGACATGGTTTCGCCCCTCTTCTAAAGCCTGCCTTATCCCTGGACTTTCCTGCTCCGCTTCATATAAATTGATATTGAACTTCGTACCAGTGTTTCCCAGATAGTGACGCAGAAACTCTGCAGCATCATCGTTGCCTATCCAATCCCATGTTTGTGCGTTTGCCTTGGCTGTATAATAGATATCCCACCTCTTACCTGGATCCACCCACCAAGGCAAAGTATTATAACCCTCCTCTGCTCTTTGTAAATAGTTATCTGACCAACCATCATAAGCTGGAAGGTACAGCTCAAAGTAAGTATCATTTTCGATATAGTTGCCAGAGTAGTTTCCAGTTG